>JAYWDF010000070.1:0-2622 GCA_043779985.1 Akkermansiaceae bacterium
GTGGGTCATGCAGAACTGAATCACTGATCGAAGGGGTGGACTTGAATGAACCGGGGTGTTTGAATCCTCATCGCAATCCGCCCATTTCGCCATGACTTCACCAGCCCGCCATTCGTGGTTCCTTTCCGCCGTCCTTCGATGTCTCGCGGGTGTTGCCTTGCAGGCCTCAGCAGCGGAGACCGAGTTGCGCTATCTTTCCGGACACGGTCCGAAGGATGCGGTTCCTTGGGAATTCTCCGTCACCGAGGGGCGCCGGGCGGGCGAGTGGACGACCCTGCCCGTGCCGTCGAACTGGGAGCAGCATGGCTTCGGCAGCTACAACTACGGGGAAAGCCCGGGTGCCAAAGCGGCCGAGCACGGGCTGTATCGCTTGAAGTTTTCGGTGCCGGACGCTTGGGCGGACAAGCGGATCCGCCTGGTATTCGACGGGGTGATGACGGACGCCGCGGTGAAAGTGAACGGCCGCTCGGCCGGGCCGTTGCATCAAGGCGGGTTCTATCAATTCCGGCACGACATCACAATGCTGCTGAAGCCGGGGCAGGAAAATCTGCTGGAAGTGGATGTCTCCAAAGTATCCGCCAATGCCGCGCTGGAACTTGCCGAGCGTGGCGGGGACTACTGGGTGTTCGGCGGAATCTTCCGGCCGGTTTTTCTCGAAGCGGTGCCGGCGCAGTGCATCGAACACGCTGCTGTGGACGCACGCGCGGACGGAGAATTCAAGGCCACTATAGGTCTTGGAAATGTGCGCGATGCGGACCGGCTGGAAGCGCGGATCTTCAGTGCCGACGGGCAAGCGGCGGGTGACGCGTTCTCCGTGGCGATCCCCGGCGGTGGCGCAAGCCGGGTGGAGCTAGCGACGAAAATCAGCAATCCACGGCTCTGGACGGCGGAGACACCGGCGCTCTATCAGGCGCATTTTACCTTGTGGAAAGGCGGCGAGGAAATCCACAAAGTGACCACGCGGTTCGGCTTCCGCACCGTGGAGGTGCGCAAGGGCGAGGGGATATTCCTCAACGGCAAGCGGATCCTGCTCAAGGGCGTCTGCCGCCACAGCTTCCGGCCGGAGACTGGCCGTTGTCTCGACCCGGAGGATTGCTATCAAGACGTCCGGCTGATCCAACAGATGAACATGAACGCCGTGCGGATGAGTCACTATCCGCCGGACGTCGCCTTCCTCGAGGCGTGTGACGAGCTCGGGCTGTATGTCATCGACGAGCTCAGCGGCTGGCAGCACGCGCATGATACCGAGGTCGGCCGGAGGCTGGTGCGCGAGATGGTCACCCGGGATGTGAACCACCCGGGCATCCTGTTCTGGGACAATGGCAACGAAGGCGGCTGGAATCGCGAGCTGGACGGCGAGTTCGCCCTCTATGATCCGCAGAACCGGCTGGTGCTCCATCCGTGGGAGGCCTTCAATGGGGTGGATACCAAGCATTATCCGCCGTTCGCCGATCTATCAAAGCGTCTCGCCGGCCCGAATATCGTGATGCCCACCGAGATGCTGCACGGGCTCTACGACGGCGGTGGTGGCGCTGGCTTGGAGGACTATTGGAATGCGATTTCCCAATCGCCAGTGGGTGGGGGCGGGTTTATCTGGAACCTAGCGGACGAGGGGATCGCGCGCACGGACCGGGGCGGGCGCATCGATGTCTACAGCACCTACGCGCCGGACGGGATCATCGGCCCGCACTTTGAGAAGGAAGGCAGCTTCTACACCGTGAGGGTTGTTTTCTCGCCGGTGCAAATCGACGAGCCAGTGCTTGACGGGAAATTTACGGGAAAGCTCACGGTGCGCAACCGCTACGACTTCCTCTCGCTCGCCGGATGCAAGTTCGCGTGGCGCTTGCTGCGGTTCCCCGCTCCGTCCGATGCAGGTGCCGGGCCGAAAGAGTTAGGCCGTGGCAGTCTCGCCGGTCCGGAGATCGCGGCGGGTGGGGAAGGGGAGCTGGCTCTCGGGCTGCCACCCGAGTGGCGGGCCGCCGATGCGCTGTCCATGGTTGCCATCGATGCTAACGACAAAGAATTGTGGACTTGGACCTGGCCGACGCTCGCGCTCGGGAAGCGGCTCGCAGCGCCGGTGACGACCACTGGCAAGGCGAGTGTGGAAACCGCCGCCGGGTCGATCGTGCTGCGGGCCGGAGAGGTGAGCGCGAGCTTTGACGCCGCTACCGGCATGCTCCAGTCCTTGCGCCGCGGCGTGGAGATTTCCGGGCTCACGCAGGGGCCGCGCGTGGTGTATGCCCGTCCGGCGAAGGGGGAAATCCCGTGGCAGGAAATCAGTCTGGCTGCTCCCGCAGTTCCGGGAGCACCGGTTCTCTGGACGCCGGAAGCGCCCCTGCGCCTGAACCTGTTGGACATCGAACTGGGGCTTCCGAAAGAGATCAACTGGGCGGGGTTTAAATTGGAAATTTCGCCCGATGGGAAAACTTGGAAGACCCTCTTCGACTCCACCCGACGCACTCGCGATGGGAGTTCTTACGAGTTTCCGCCGCAGATGGTGGCTGCGGTGCGGCTATCGGAATTCCGCCAGGAGGGCGGTAAACTGCCGGCCGTGGCCCGGATGCGTGCCGCCTATCAAGCCGAGCGGTTTCCTGCCGCCGGAGGTCCCATGCAGGTGACTTC
>JAYWDF010000071.1:0-2620 GCA_043779985.1 Akkermansiaceae bacterium
GGGCCTTGCGTCTCGATCTGCATGGACCGCGAACCTCTCGTCCGCCTAAAGCCGGATGGCACCAAAGGAGCCACCCCGCGCCGTCTGATCGTCGTCGTCCTGAACAATCCGGACCGCTTCAACCGCGCCCGCGGCCTGATCCGGCAGGGCTGGTCGGTCTACGATCCGTGGTTGGAGGCCGGTGCTCCGGTCCAAAGCCGCGACCGGGAAATGCTCAGCTTGCCCAGTCCCCAGTAACGCCCCCCTCTGTTTCACCCCAAAGTTACCCATGAGAATCGGAATTCTAAATAGCGGCGGCGATTGCCCCGGACTCAATGCCGTGATTCACGGCGTCGTCGGCGCGGCCGACCAACTTGGCTGGGAAGTCATCGGCTTCCGCGACGGTTTTGAGGGCATGCTGCCTCCCGGCGACTACACCGTGCTCAAGCCCAAGGACACCATCGGCATCCTCAAGCTCGGCGGCACCATCCTCGGCACCACCAACAAGGGTCACTTCGCCGCCAAAGTCGGCAAGGGCGACATCGCCGAGGTCCCGCCCGAGATCGTCGCCAAGGCGAAGCAGACGATGGACGAGCTCGACATCAAGGCCCTCGTCATCGTCGGCGGTGACGGCTCTCTGACCACCGGCCTGCAACTCTATCGCGAAGGCTGGCCGATCATCGGCGTGCCGAAAACCATCGATAACGACCTCAGCGCCACCGCATTCACCTTCGGCTTCGACAGCGCGGTTTCCACCGTGGTCGACGCGCTCGACCGGCTCCACACCACCGGGGAAAGTCACAAGCGCATCATGATCCTCGAGGTCATGGGCCGCCACGCTGGCTGGATCGCCCTCTGGGGTGGCATCGCCGGCGGCGGCAACGTCGTCCTCATCCCGGAAATTCCGTTTTCATTCGAAAAAATCACCGACTTCATCAATCAGCGCGACGCCCAAGGCCACCACAGCACGCTCGTCGTCGTCGCGGAAGGCGCCTGCATGCCCGATGGCGACGTTGTCACCATCGACGCTAACAGCGGCGGCGAGGTCCGGCTCGGCGGCATCGGCGAGCGGGTCGCGGCCCGGCTTCAAGCCACCACCGGCAAGGACACGCGCTCCTGCACCCTCGGCCACCTTCAGCGTGGCGGCGCCCCCACCGCGCTCGACCGGATCCTCGGCATGCGCTTCGGCGTCATGGCGGTGAAACTAGCGGAAGAAGGCAACTTCGGCCGGATGGTTAGCTACCAGTCCTATCACGTCGATTCCGTGCCGATCGAGCAAGCCGTCCATCAGCTCCGCCTCGTAGAGCCGGAAAGCGAGCTCGTCATCGCCGCGAAAGCCGTGGGGATTTGCTTCGGAGACTGAGCGCGTTTTCTATTTGCCGTTCCCGATCATTTCCTTTCAAACCGCACCCTGCCTACCCGCACATTCGATCCCATGTCCTCTGATCCACTACTCCAACTCCTCCGCCGCAAAGCCCGCTTCTCTGACCAGGAGCTTGCCGACCTTCTCTCCAGTGACAAGGCGTCCATCGCCGCCCGCATCGCGGCCATGGAAGCGGACGGCATCATCCTCGGCTATCACGCCGTGATCAATCCCGAGGCCACCGGCGACACGTCCGTATCCGCCTTCATCGAGGTGAAAGTCACGCCCGAGCGCGGCGGCGGTTTCGACCGGCTCGCCATGCGCGTGGCGCGGTTCGACCAAGTGGTTTCTTGTTATCTCGCCAGCGGTGGATACGATCTGATGGTTGTCGTGGAAGGGCACGACCTTCGTGAAGTCGCCCGCTTTGTGTCCGAGAAGCTCAGCTCGCTCGACGGCGTGATTTCCACCGCCACCCATTTCCGTCTCAAGACCTACAAGGAAAACGGCTTCCTCTTCGAGCGCG
Organism: Akkermansiaceae bacterium; assembly: GCA_043779985.1. GTDB lineage: Bacteria > Verrucomicrobiota > Verrucomicrobiia > Verrucomicrobiales > Akkermansiaceae > Luteolibacter. The sequence goes on from JAYWDF010000071.1 coordinate 1,866, forward strand.
AAGCCTCGACGGAGCGCCTGGCCGTCTCGCCCTGAGACCGGTCACGGCAGGCAGATCGCCTCGTTGCGCGCGGCAAGGCTGTCGCGCGTGACCGGCAGGAAGTTGCCGTCACTGCACGTGCAGGTCACGCGGCTGCGGGTGAGTTCCGGATTGCCGAAAATCGTGCATACGGCGGCATCCGCGGCATCCCGGCCCGTCGCGATCCGGATGAGCCCGTTGAGCGCGGCGAGGCGCGTGGGGTCGAAGAGAATCCAGGCGTCGCCGATGAAGACCTCGAAGCAGGCATGGAAATCCTGCGGTTGGAGCTGATAGGCGTAGCACGTCGTGTAGCGCGCCGGCACATTCATTGCCCGACAGAAGGCGATCGCCAAGTGGGCGAAGTCCCGGCACACGCCCTGGCGCTGGGCTACCGTGTCGACGGCAGAACAGGTTTCGCCCGAGCTCCCGCTGACGTAGGCGACGTTTTCGAAGATCCAGTCACTCACCGCGGAGGCGATCGCGTGCGGTGTTGTTAGATGGCCGAAGAGCTCCAGCGCCTGCTGCCGGAGCCAGTCGGATTGGCAGTAACGGCTCGGAAACAGGAAAGGCAGGATGTCCGCTTGAAAGGTGCCCGGGCCATCGGCTTTCAGGGCGGACACGGGAATATTCAGAGTCGAGATCCGCACCTCCGCTTGATAGGAAATTTTCAACAATCCCGGATTCAAGGTCTTGATCCGGGTGAAGCGGTTCATCCCGCCGGTAAGCGTCAGTTCTTC
>JAYWDF010000072.1:0-2614 GCA_043779985.1 Akkermansiaceae bacterium
AAGGCGAAAACTCCCGACAAGAAAACTGTCTGCGCAGAGTGCAAAGGAACTGGCAAGAAAAGCACCCGGACCTATTACCGGATCTGGTGGGATGTTCCTGCCCGCTGATGACTATTAGGCGGCAATACCTTAGTCACACGATAAGAATTCGATTCGCTGGTAATCGAGTTGGTCGAGGATCTCAGCGGAAACGACGATAGCTGGAAAGATTCACCCCGGCCAAGCTGCGGTCCCCAAAATTGCTGACCATCAAGCGCGCCCTGAGAATCATGGATGGTTACATGGAGAATTCAAAGAACCCAACCTTCCTTCCAGTCTGCATCCCGCATCCGGGGCATTGCCAAAACCCTTCCCGCTTGCTCATGTAATGCAGGCCAATCAAAATCAGCGGTATCCCACAAAGCACAGGTGTAAGCACTAGTCCAACAATGAGGATAAGGCATCCAGATCCAGAGTCGGTCGCGCGGCTACCTTTCCGCATTCCACTGCCGCAAGCGGGGCAATATCCGGGCCCTCGCGGGATCGATGGAATTTGCCGGATAGAAACTTGACGCTCCGCTCGAATGGTTGGCGGCATCACCTGTGGCACGATGATCGCGATCTCCTTCTGGTTCCGCTCCCGCCTCTCTGCTGCCATCTCCGCTTTCACCGCAGCCCGCACCGCGGCTTTTTCATTCCGTCTGAAATCGACTTTCAATCTGGCGCTCTTATCTAATGCACGCTTTGACGTCACCATGTCCCGCTTCCAGGTCGGAATCTTCTGGTCGTAGTCCAGAACACCATGCCATGCAGTGATGAGTCCTTCCCGGATAGTTGGCCATTGCTTCATATATAACGAACCATCTCTCAGAAGCTCAGTCTCACCACAAGACGAATTCGGGACAATCGAGATCTGAATCGACGGGGTCGTCGCCTCCGTGGCACCCATTATTGTTAGGCCCTTGTTGTGAGCGTGTCATGGTAGCTTCTTGAGAGGGATGCTCTTGTTGTAAATGGTGCGATCTGCCGCTGTGTATCGGAAGTAGAAAAAGCCGCCATTCGGATCGCGCAACTGCTGCCAACTCGTTTTGACGTCTTTATCTCCGATCTTTGGGGCGGCATTGATGTCGAGTCCGCGTGTGGCGTGCTTCTGAATCTCGGAAACGGCAGCATCTATAGCTTGTTGAGCGGTTGTTTGGGTGGGAAAGACGATTGAAAGGGATAACCACTTCCGCTCCGGTTTGATTCCGGACAAGGTCCCATCTTCCTTTAGTTCGACGTAGTAGGCACCGGCGTCCGCTGCAGTGGTCTTGACTCCGCGCGACTCCTCAAGCGTCACAATACGCTTGTCCGCCGCCCGATAAATTAGGGCTCCCGAATACTGGTTGCTGTTTAGTGTATCGTCGCCACGGAACGCCATCGCGAGGATGTCGCGTGTCGGAGCGACCAAGGCAGCCGACTGAAGCGAATCACGAACGATCTTGTCCACTGTTGCCGGCGCGGGTGGGACGCCGAAAAAGGTAACCTGGCAGACCAAGCCGCCGCTAGGGACATCCTCCAACTGAACCTCGAAGAGAACTTTGGGTGCGCCGAATGTGGTTGCGACGGTCGCGGCGAAGGTTAAAACGGCGTGCTTGAACATAGCGTGTGAAAAGAGCAACTTCAAAAGCGCTCCAACGGGCGCGATTGAAGGGAGGTTTAAGTGAAATTGCAAAGCATGTGGCTCGTTAGGAGCCGCGAATCGATAGCCTTCTTCATTTTGTAAGACGGTGAATAATGTAAGCTCCAATCACCCCGGAAACAACTCCGAGAACGTAATGAAGAACGCGAGCGGCGGAAGCCTGAAAGGAATCCTGATAAATATCGCGCTTCAAGGATGACGCGAAAATCAAGCCGTCCATCGTAGTCCTCTCAAACTCGAACTTACCATCCAAAAACAATTTGCACTCGATGAAACCGCCATCCTTTAAATCGCGCAACAGATCACGCTCAATCTCAAGCTCGCCTCGATCATGGGAGATAATCCCGTATGACCGCGGCCCATTCTCCAATATATGCAGATACCTCTTACGCCACTTCGCGGCGGTGATTACGGTGGGATTACTGCTCATCTCGGTGTATGTTAATGTTTCGGGTCAGCCCTCGCATGTTTCGGGTCAGAGCTCCAGTCCCCAATAACAGACATTCAGCGTCATTTGTTCCGTTGTATGATTCTGGCGCTTCATGGGCCTCGTTCACTGAGACAGATTCATCAGATACCAAGACCCGTTTCAAGCCCGATCTGACGCCCTGCTCTTTCAAAGCGAAATGATTTATCAATGTTAGAACACCTGGTATCGCCGTTGTTTTAGCGGTGGCTTGAGATGATACCCATCTGAAGAAAGGCATCAGGCAGAATGCCCGCGCCACGGTAGCCCGGGCATTCTGCCCGGAGCCGTGTGCACTTACGGGTGAAGCCCGATTGACATCCGAAACGCATCCGTTACGGTTTCAATCATGAATGGTGCCACCATTACCCTGAAAAATGTTCCGCCCGAACTGCATCGATCGCTCAAGGAACTGGCGAAGAAGCACAAGCGATCTCTGAATCAGGAGGCGATTCATTGCCTGGAGGGGGCCTTGTCTTTGGCCGGGA
>JAYWDF010000073.1:0-7654 GCA_043779985.1 Akkermansiaceae bacterium
CAGTCCTCTGATGCAGTCCGTGGCGATCTATTCCTACGCCCAATGGCGGGATGACAGGCTCGCGGGTAATCCTCTCAACGCCCCTAATCAGGATCCCGATCAAGATGGCGTCTCAAATCTGATGGAATTCGTATTCGGGACCTCGCCGAGCATCGCTTCGTTAGTTCCCTTCACACCGACTTCGCTCGTCACCATCTCAGGTCAGACGTATCTCCAGATTTCTATCCCGCGCCTGCGCAACCGGTTGGTGGCCTTCACTGTCGAGGTGTCGAGCGACCTTAATCAATGGATCTCCGGCGACACCTACACGGCCGAGGTTTCCAACACCGCCGAGGCGCTGGTCGTCAGGGATAAGACCCCAACAGGACCGGGATTGTCCAGACGCTTCATGCGCTTGAAGGCGGTGGTTCAGCCATGAGTAGGCGGTTTCGGCTGCTGGTTTTTTTATCCCTTTGCGGGCTGCTGCTCAATGTCCTGCTACTGGTCTGGAAGCTCTCAGATCCTGCTGCGGGAATCGCGGGCTGTGGCGGCGGTGGTTGTGCTGAAGTGCTCGCTTCGCGCTGGTCGCAGGTTTTCGGCCTGCCGGTTCCGGCATTGGGAATTCTCGTCTATGTTCTGTTATACGCCGCGCTTCTCTGGAGAAAAAACAGCGTCGCGGCGTTCTGCTTCGCCACCATCGCCGGTTCCGCCGTGTGGTTGGTCGTCGTGCAGGCGGTGTTGCTCCGGCACTTTTGCCCCTGGTGCATGGCGGCTCACGGCGTCGGCTGCCTGATCGCGGTGCTTGGTTTGGTTTCCAGCAACTGGGACGACGGGTTTCGCCGTGGCCTCCAAGCGGGGACCGCTGCCGCTTTTGGATTCGCCCTCTTCCAGCTCTATGGACCGGCTCCGGCATCGCACCGCATCGACGGCGATTTCAATCCTGCAGAATTCCAGACTGGCGGCGTTCAGGCGCAAGGAAGCGGCCGCAAGATCGCCTTCGACGACGGCAGGAAAACCTATGACGCGTCCTCGTTGCCACGCCTCGGCTCGGCGGAGGCGAAGCACGTGCTGGTCGAGTATTTCGATTACCAATGCCCGGCTTGCCGCACGATGCGCACCTATCTATCGGCCCTGGTGGAAAAGCACCCGGCCGATGTCTGCGTGCTGTTACTTCCGGTTCCTTTGGACCGCGGCTGCAATCCAGCGCTGCCGGAAGGAGAAGCCGGACACCCCGGCAGTTGCGAGCTGACAAGAATCGCCCTCGCGGTGTGGCGGCTGAATCCCGCGGCCTATCTGGCGCTTCACCGCGTCTTTCTGTCAGATCCGCCGCTCGATCCGGCCGCCGCCCTCGCCTTCGCCCGCGAACAGGTCGCTCCAGCCGAGCTTGATTCCGCGATGCGCGACCCGTGGATCGACCGGATCATTCAGGCCGACATCTCGGACTGGGTTGCGTTTTCCGGTAAAACCAAACAGCTGCCCAAGCTACTCATCACCGGCAAGCGCATTCTCCATGGCCTGCCGTCCGGGGAGGCCGATTTTATCCGTGTGATGGAACAGGAACTCGGGCTCTAACTTCTCGTCAGCCGCTTTCGCGTCTCATCATCCAGCACTTCGCACAGCCGGTAACCCTCGCCTTGGTGCGGGATCGTCATCAGCAATGCGTCGCGCTCATAAGGTGAGGGGAAGTCCAGTCCGATCAAGGCTCGCCCGATCCGCTCGCCCGATTGCCGGTAGTTGAAATAACAGAGACTGGCGTTGCCCTTGATCCGCTGGCCCAGGAAATCATGCAGCGCGCCCGGCCGCTCATAGAAATCCAAGCGCAGGAAGGCCGGGTTTTTTAACAGATCACTGCGCAACGGGATCGCCCGGAATACGATGTCGACGGCACCCGTCAGATCCTCCCACGCGAAGTCGTGCGCATCGAGTTTCGCTGGCAAGGCGTCCAGCACCGCTGGATCGTCCGCATGGATGGTGAAGGCGGGCCACGCATCGCTTGCGTCTGTTTTGCCATATTGGAAATCGGCGATGTCGAGTCCCTCGAAGCAGGAGTCCAGCAGTTCCAGCATGGTGCCCGCCCGCTCCGGGATGCGCACCCGCAAGGTGCGGCTGGTCTTGGCACCCGTGCCGACCGACTGCGCGATGAGTCCAAGTTGTAGGAAATCGATGTTCGCCCCGCAGAGCACCACGAGGATGCGCTTGCCTGCTAACATTTCCCTGTTCTTTAACACGGCGGCCAGTCCCATCGCCCCGGAAGGTTCCGAAATGCAGCGCAGGCCTTCCCACAGCGTGCGGATCGCGTCGCTGACCTCCGCATTGGTCACGGTTTCCACCCGGTCCAGGGTATTCGTGCAAATTTGATAGGGGAGCTCGCCAGCCTTCTTCACTGCAGTTCCGTCGCAGAACAAATCCACGCTTTCCAATGCCACCGGTTTTCCCGCCTCCAGTGCCGCCTTCATGGATGCCTGGCCAACGCCCTCCACGCCGACGATTTCGATCCCCGGCCAATAGGTTTTCAACCAGGTGGAGACTCCGGCCGCCATGCCGCCGCCGCCGATTTGCAGATAGGCGGCGTCGAAGGGGCCGTGACCGGATAGGACGACTTCATCGGCCATGGTGCCTTGGCCTGCCATCACTTTGAGATCGTCATAGGCATGCACATACACCGCACCGCTTGCGGTCTCGTCTGCCCGTGCGGCGGAGACCGCTTCGTCATAGCTGTCGCCACTCAGGTGGATGGTCACAAACTCACCGCCATGATGGCGCACTGCCGTTTGTTTCACCTTGGGCGTGGAGCGCGGCATATAGATCCTTGCCCGGATCCCGAGTTGCCGGGCGGCGAGGGCGACACCCTGTGCATGGTTTCCTGCGGAGGCTGTCACCACCCCGCGCGCTGCTTCTGTTGGCGAAAGGAGTGCCATCCGGTTGCACGCGCCGCGCCACTTGTAAGACTTCACCGCCGAGAGGTCCTCGCGCTTTACCCAGATCTCCGGTCCTACTCCGGGAAGATCCAGTCGCTCTAACGGTGTTGCCTGCCCGAAGCGGTAGACCCGCGCTCGTGCAAACAGGATTTCCTGGCGCAGTTGTCGGTCGAGCGGCAAATCCTCACGTGTCATGACTGAGGGTTAAATAAAACCCGCCCGGCTAGCAACTCAGGAGTCGCGATACTCTTGTCCCCGCCGGTGGCGTTGTGGAGACCTTGTCTCGCTCAGATCCGGGTCCGGCGCCTGACCGTGTCCGGGATTTGGATCCGGGAATCCGGCTGGCGGAGCGGCGCTTGCCGCTCCATGCCCGTGGATTCATTGCAGTAAGGGCAGCGGAACTGGTTTCGAAAGATGATCCCGGCGGCCACTCGCAGGCGGTGGCTTCCCAAGATTGTTCGGGCCCGCGAATGCTTGACGCAGCGCTTCGGCGCAAGCACCGGGGTTCGGCACAAAGGGCACCCCGTTCGCGATCCCGCGATCCACTGGACGATAACCAAGACCGAAGTGATAATCAAAAGTGCCGATGCAATCCGCGTGAGAGGTTGGTTGTCGGTCAAGATCGAGTGGACAAGCAAGGCTGCGGTGATGAGGGCAAAGAGGCAATTCCCCAAAAGTAGAAATGCCGCCAATCGAAATCGGAGAACGGCGGCGAGGGAGCGGGGATGGTGCATACGAAGGGAGGATCCTACGATGGCGTTGTTCGGCTCGCAATGGGGTGAAATCCCCATTACTGCAGCATCGAGTTTCATGATTTCTCGGTTGTGTGTGATGGCATCAGCGGTTCCAGGGTGTCCTCTGAATTGCTGGACTCCGGATTGCAGCATGGCTAGGGTCCTGCAGCATGCCATTACCTTCCTCCCATCCGAATGATCCCTTGCACGGCGTGACTCTGGAAACGGTGCTGCGGGCGGTGGTGGACCGGCATGGCTGGGAACGCATGGCGGATCAGATTCCGATCCGTTGTTTCATGTTTGATCCAACCATCAAGTCCAGTCTGACGTTCCTGCGGAAAAACCCCTGGGCGCGGAAGAAACTGGAGGATTGGTATGTGTATGACGCCATCCGTGATCGTTCGACCTCGTGATTTTTCCGAAGGTGAAACGCCCTATCAAGCGTCGATCTCGTCTTGAAGTTGAGCTAAAAATTGCTGGAGAAAAACCGTGCGCTGGCGGGCTTCGTGCCTTCCTCCGGTGGTCTGCATGGTAACTTCCAGGGTGAGCAGCTTGCAGTAGAGGTGATCAAGCGTGTAGACCGAGTCGTCCGCTGTTCGGGACTTGCAAAAAGGATCGGTGGATTGATAGAATTCCCGTTTCAATTCTGCGCCAAGCATCAGGGTGCGGGCGAGGCCGACGGCTCCGAGGGCATCGAGGCGGTCAGCGTCTTGGAGGACTTTCGCCTCCAAGCTCAGCGGTGGGATTCCCGCAGAGAAGCTGTGGGCCTCGATGGCATGGGCGATTTCATCCAAGCGGCCATGCGGCCAGCCAAGTTGCTCCAGCCAGGCGACTGCTTGGCTGGCAGCGAGTTTGGATGCTTGTTTGCGGTGAGGTGAGGATTTCGGGACGATTACGCAGTCATGCAGCCAGGCCGCGGGCATGACGATGAGCCAGTCCGCTCCCTCCGCATTGCTCAGACGGCGGGCGTTGGTGACCACCCGGTGGATGTGTTCCAGATCGTGCGCGGCATCGGTGACGGTGTGCGCTGCAAGCAGGGCGAGAAACCGGGACGGCCAGATTTTATCAAGAGCGAGAGTTGGCATGGGGAGCGATGAGTTCGATGAAAATGGGATAGTGCCTCTGGGCTTTCAGAAATGAGGGATGAGCTCGTCCCAGCTTTGAAAGGTGAAATCCGGAGAGCTGTCGCCGGGGCGGAGTGAGTCGGCGTGCCCGGTGAAGAGCGCGGTGGGGAATCCTGCGGCGGCGGCAGGGACGATGTCGTGGAGCGGGTCGTTGCCGACGAATAGGGTTTCGCCGGGCGCGATCCCCCGCCCGGCCAGGCGGTCGGTTAGCATTCGAAATAGCTCCGGGGCAGGCTTCGCGAGACCGTGCTGATAGGAGAGAACGGTGAGCTCGGGGGCGAAGAGGTGGGAGACACTGCCAAGCGTGGCCAAGGTGTGCGCCTGTGCGTTAGAAAGTAGGCCGAGCGAGAGTCCAGAACGGGAGAGGTGGCGGATGAACTTCTCGGCGCCCGGCATGGGCCTCGTGGGGTGCCAGGCCGCTTCGAGCGCTTCGACGAGGGCACTGGTGTCGGTATTCGATCCGAGGGCAAGCAGTTCCCGCCAGAGCGCACGCAGGTCGACTTCCGGGAATGCCACACCCGCGGCGGCGTGGTGGCGCAGCACCGCAGCGTGGATCTCGGTGCTGGGGGAGGCGGGGGGATCGTGATGGAAGGTCCGGAGGATTTCGCGCAGCACGGGATCGGCATCGGGATCGGGCTTCACGCCGCCGGACCGGGCGATGAGGAGGGTGCCGTAGATGTCGAAGATCACGGCGCGATAAGTCCTCCCGGTAGCGGAGTTGGACTTCAAAGCGGAGAGAAGAAAATGGAACGACTCCGGGCGGAGGTGGCTGCTGAGGATTTCGGACGCCGGAAGCGCGCGGACCGGGGCGGCAGGCTCACGGACAAGCCGGGAGTAAAGTGTGGTGAGTGTATCCTGGTAGATCCTGGGGGAGTAAGGAGCTAGCTGGGCGGGGGAGGCGGTGGGACTGCGCTCCGCAATGACGGTGTCTAGCCACGCGGCGGCAGGCTGGGTGGTGCCCTCGATCTGCACGAGCGGAATGTTCCGGTTGGCGGGATCCTCGGTAAGGCGTTCAATGATGCCTTGTTGCAGAGGTTCGGGAAGCTTGCCAAAGTCGAGGAACTCGTCGGCGGTTAGAGCTTCGAGTGTGGCGTCAATGACGTCCTGGCGCAGAGGGCGTCCGTAGCAGCGATAATTCCGCTCCAAATCGGTGGTCAGGTGGTCGCGGAGAATCGTGAGAGTGATCCACTCCCCAGGGATGAGCAGGCGGTCATACAGGCGGCCCGTGCGGATGCCGTGGCGCGCGTGCTCGGCGGTGAGGTGCGGGAGATTGCGGCCGAGGAGCGGCTTGCCATGGGCGATGCCTTCGAGAAAGGGGAGTCCGAAACCTTCGGCGATGGAGGTGGTGACGAAGTGAGTGGCGTGGGCGACCCATGCATCGAAGCCAGTGCCGGCACCGGCGGCAGGGGCGAAGCGGTCGACGACATCGAACTCGATGGGCAGGCGCCGAATGCTTGCAAATTTCCGCCAGGTGTCATGGACGGGGAGTGCGGCGGGGTTGAGCGGCGCGCGACTGACGGCGAACCAGGTGCCGGCGGGAGCGAGAGCAGAGAGAAAGACAAGTTCGCCAAGGTTTTTGCGGCGGATGCCCCGGATGGGGGCGAAGAGAATGTTGGGTGAATTGTTAGGTGGCGACGAGTGAAGGGGGAGCGGCGGCAGGGGAATCGGGGTGGGGAGCAGGCTGGCGTGTTCCGCAGGAAGTCCTGCGTTGGTGAAGATTCCGAGATCTCGGGAATTGAGAAAGGCGTAGTGGATGCGGGGTGCGAGTGGATAGAGGGAGCGGCAATCGGCGATGAGTGGATAGTTCTCGGGGCGGCCCGCCTCGGCGAGGTCGTGGATTTGCAGGACGAGGCACTCACCGGCGGCGGCAAGCTCGGCGACGACATCTGGCAAAAGGCGGTTTTTCCCGAGCGAGTGATTGTGGAAGTGCCAGAGGTCCGGCGGGCCGCCAAGTGCCTCGGCGGCGGCGGCGCGGAGAAGTTTCGTTAGAGTTTCGGCGGTGAGATCGCCTGGGGTGGTGAGGTATTCGAGGCCGGGGATCATGCGGACCGGGAGGGCTGTCTGCCCGGCGACTTTCGCGCCCGCATCGCTGCCCGTGAGGACGACGTGGTTGATGCCGGCCGAGCCCAGCGCTCGCGATGCCGCTTCGATCACCCGGGTGACGCCGCCGGGATTCAGGTGATAGTGAACAATGGCGACGCGCATGGTGGTAAGGGACCTTGTTCGGGTGGGGTAGTCCGAGGCACTAAGACTCAGTGCCCTTCCAGTCGCCGATGGGCCGGATGAAATGGAATCCCCAGATTTCAAAGCCGAGGCGGTGATAGAGGCGGTGGGATGCGCGGTTGGCGGTGTAGCTGTCGAGCACGATGAGCTTGCAATCCTGCTCGTGGGCCAGTGTTTCGAGGTGCTGGATCAAGAGGCTGCCAACGCCGGCGGAGCGTTGGCTGGAATCGACGACGAGGTTGTCGATTTCCAGGTAGCGGCCGCACCAGATCTTGGTGGCGATCCATGCACCGACGACTCCGACGAGATTTTCGCCGGCAAAAGCGCCGAAGAGTTGATAGTGCGAATGATCGATGAGGAGCGTGGCGAGTCGTTCCGCGATGATGGCCGTGGGCGTCTCCGGATTCAGCAAGGTGAGTAGATCCGCAGCGCCCGGCAGATCCGGGGAGGCAAGCGGGCGGATGTGGATGGTTTCCATGAGACCCAGAGTGGATTCAGCCTGCGGGTTTGATGGCGATGAGCAGGGCATTTTCGGCCTTGAGGTATTTCTGTGCCAGGGCGTTGATTTCTGCCAGGCTGATCGAGCGGTAATCGGCATCCCGTCCGCGGGCGAGGTCCAACCGCCTCGGATCGGACTGGGACTGGCTCATGACGGTGCCGAGCCAGTAGCTGTTAT
>JAYWDF010000074.1:0-2613 GCA_043779985.1 Akkermansiaceae bacterium
GTAAGTTAACTTGCCCGCCATATTCCGCTGGGGGGGTTCTACCAGTCAACTTCCTCCCGTCACGAAGAAAAAAACTTTGGTTTTTTTACATCTCAAAAAACCCTTGGCATTCCTTAAACCGTGCTGATCCCAAGGGATAAAAATCAACAATTCTAAAAAGAATGACACGTAAGTGCTGAAAATGTTCAAAAAAAGATTGCAGACCTAAAGAGATTATCATAGTTGTCAGAAAGATTAGCGAAGCGGATATTTAAGACATCTTGACAATCCGCCGATTTGATCTAGAACCGCAACGAAATCGAAAACCACAACGATGAATCAATCAGCCACCATCCATCTCGACTCCGGTCTTGAAATTGGCTACGGCAGCCCCCTCGCCCGCTTCGGGCAGGAGGTGGAGCTGACCGGCGGCACTCATTTCCTGCTGGCCCGCAACGGCCGCGGCAAGACCACCTTACTCCGGACGCTCGCCGGCACCTTGAAGCCGGTTTCCGGAAACTTCCGCGCCGAGGGCTTCGTCCAATACCTGCCTGAGGATCTCCGCTTCGATCCGGAAATCACCCCCTTCATGGTGTTCCGGATGCTGCTTCCCAAGGCACGGCGCCAGGAAGCGCTCAATCTCGCAAACCGCATCGAACTGGATGTCAAAAAGCCTTACGGCCGCCTTTCCACCGGGAACCGCCGCAAAACCAGCCTGATCATGGCGGAATTCTCGGTGAAATCGAATCGGGGAAACATCCTGCTACTCGACGAACCCTTCAGCGGTCTCGACGCCTTCGCCCGCCAAGCCTTTGAGGAAATCTGGAAAGAATCTTCTGCCAACGTTCTGCGCTTGGTGAGCTGCCACCCGGACTATGACTCCATGGAAATGCCGAGCGCATTGATGATCGAAGGCCACAATGCCCGCCACCTCAGCGGCAGCGGCCAAACCTGGAGTGGCCTCAAGAACTTAATGAACTGAACCACTGACCCGCACCATGAGACTCTTCCGACTTACATTTGCTACAATTTTCCAGCGTAAAGCTTGGGCGATTTGCGCTTTTGCGGTGGTGGTGCTGCCCTTCGCCCTGCCGCTGATCTCCAGCGCCACCGAGAAGCCGATACTCATCCAACCCGCCCGCATTCTGGCGGCATGGGACACTTTGTGGGTGTGTTCGCTGTTTTGGGGTTTGTTCACTGCCGCTCGCGAAGGTGAAACCAATGCGAAAACCGGAGTTGGCGAATATTTCCAAACGACCGGGATTTCCGCAACGCGCCAGCTGTTTGAAATCTGGCTTGCAGTGTTCTGCTTTGTAGCACCGCTGGCGCTCATCACCGCGGGGATCTGTCAGTTCGCTGCCGCTCCTGCGGATCCGGCGGAACACGCGATGTGGTGGACCCTGAATTTACAGTATGCAGCACTTTTCCTGCTGGTTATGGCACCGTTGTTAGCATTCGCCACAGCACTTGCCTCGCGCTTCGGCGGGATCACCGGATTCACAGTGACGTTGCTCATCACCCTGTACGGCCTTTACGGCGTGGGCTACCTTGAAAACATGCTCAAGTTGGAAGCGAACCCAATCCTGCACGGCCTCTGGGTCTTTTCACCCCACTACAGCTTCGCCGATCTCACGCAGCGACTGCTCTTCAAGAGGGGAGCACTCCCAGCAGGCTCTTTCTGGGGAATGATCCTCTATTTCACCGGCATTCTGGCGGTTTACACAGGCATCTCCCGCATCAGCTTCCGCACCAAAGTCTCCGCCTGACAGCTCCATCCACACTCCATCACAAACACCGAACCCTAACGTCGTTTTCCCATGTCGCGCATCCTCACCCACGCCATATCCGCCAGCCTCATCGGCACCGGCGTTTTCGCATGGACGTTTGCCGGTCGCCCCTTGGTGACCAACCCTGAGTTAGAAGTGCCCTTGAACCCACTTGGCATCAACGGCAGCCCTTACGGCGAGGTCTTCGCCATGGCCATGCAGGGCCCCATCGACACCTATTTCCACGGAGCCTCTCGTACCGGGTCAGCCCAACACGAGGACGGTGACAATTGCGAAGCCTGTAAAAGCGCGGTAGCCCGTCAAAAGGCGATGGCCAAATCCTCAGGGTCGCTCGAGGACCGTTTCGAAACATTCCTCACCTCGCTGGACAAGGCCGCTGAAGTCAGCACCAACCCCAAGGCCGCGACGGAGTCACACAAGCGCTATCTCCGCCGCCAGGTGGAAGACAAACTCCGTTTCGCCTATCAGCTCGATCCCGCGCACTACGGGAACTATAACTCGCTGCACTTTTTCCTGACCGAACCCCAACTCGGCACCCGGCCGGAACTCACCCCGTCGGCAGCCAAGCTGGCGCAGGACACCATCAAGTATTGTCTCAGCCAGGAAAACGATCCGCGGCCAGCCCTCACCGCCGCCGCCGCCGCGACCAACATCCTGCACCTGATGTTCGCCGACCAACAAAACGCGGAACCGAAGTTCACGACCACTCAAATGCGCCAGTATTTGAAAGTCCTCGATTACTGCATCAACCGCTACGTCACCATCGCCAAACAATGGGACCAATCGAAAAACTGGGACCTGCTCTCACCCCAGCGCATCACCGAGTGCGACGAGCGCTTCAGCTTCA
>JAYWDF010000075.1:0-7641 GCA_043779985.1 Akkermansiaceae bacterium
GACAAGGAAAAGCAGACCCGGATTGTGAGATTCACCTCCGAAAATCGCAAAACGACACCGTCATCGACGGCAGAGATTTTACTGAAGTATCCTTCAGAGTTCGACAATCACAATGGCGGTTGGCTTTGCTTCGGCCCGGACCAAATGCTCTACATCGGCAACGGCGATGGAGGATCAGGAAATGATCCGAATAAACACGGTCAGGCACTCGACACCTTTCTGGCAAAAATCCTCCGGATCGACGCATCCCCAAAGACCGGTTACAAAGTACCAACGGATAATCCATTTTTGAAAACCCCAAACGCGAAGCCCGAGATTTGGGCCTACGGCGTCCGCAATCCGTGGCGGTGCTCATTTGACCGCGAAACCGGTGACTTCTGGATCGGCGATGTAGGGCAAAACAATTGGGAGGAAATCGACTATGTCGCCAAAGGCAAGGGCGCTGGTGCGAACTACGGCTGGAGCCTTCGCGAAGGGGACCAAGCGACACCGAAGAAGGGAGTGGGCGGTCCGTCGCCGAGTGGAGTCGTCGAGCCCGTCTATGTTTACAAACACGGTGGCGGCGAAAAAGACGGATTCTCCGTCACGGGAGGCTATGTCTACCGCGGATCAATCAAGGAGCTTCAGGGGCGCTATATTTTCGGAGACTATCAGAACCCTCGTATCTGGTCGTTCAAACTTGAAAACGGCAAGGCCTCCGACTTCAAAGACCACACCAAGGAACTTCAGCCGAAGGGAGGCCGCATCAATCTGATCGCGTCGTTCGCGGAAGACCAGGACGGCGAGTTGAGGATTATCGATCACACGGGCTCGATCTATCGCATCGTCGGCCGCTGATTCCCGCCATCACGCGGTACTTGGTAGATCCTCCATCCCGGAGGGGTCGTGAATCATCTGCCGCAGCTCCCGGTGAATTCCGTCCAAAAAGGGATCCTCCGCGAGCACCCGGTCCGCGAGATCCCGGGCTTCGTTCAGCAGCTTTGTATCCGCCAGGAAATCCGCAAACCGGAGATCGGACAAACCGCTCTGCACCGTGCCCAAGACATCCCCGGGGCCGCGCAGGCGAAGGTCCGCCTCCGCGATTTCAAATCCGTCGGAACTTTGCTCGAGGACTCGGAGCTTCTCCAGGGACTCGGGAGTTTTCCCATCCGTCAGCAAGACGCAGTATCCCTTGTGTTCACCGCGACCGATGCGCCCGCGGAGTTGATGAAGCTGGGCGAGGCCGAAGCGCTCGGCATGGTGAAGGATCATCACGCTCGCGTTAGAAACATCGACTCCCACTTCAATCACCGTGGTCGAGACAAGGGCGGCAATCTCGCCCTCGCGGAACCGGCGCATCACCGCTTCTTTCTCTTCCGGGGGAAGTTTCCCGTGAATCAATCCGACCACGAAGGAGCCGAGCCGCTTCTTCCATTTTTCAAATGCCGCAGTGGCGGACTCAGCCTTGAGCGACTCGCTTTCCTCAACTAGCGGATAGACGAGATACGCCTGGCGGCCTTGGATGAGCTGGTTTTTGACGAACTTGGTCACGTCCGTCTGCTTTGCCGCGATCCTCATTCCGGTAATGATCTTGCCACGTCCGGGCGGCTTCTCATCCAGCAGGGAAACATCGAGGTCACCGTAAATCGTCATGGTCAAAGTCCGCGGAATCGGAGTGGCCGTCATCACCAGCACATCGGGCACCATGCCCTGACGGATCAGTGAGGCCCGTTGCGCAACGCCGAATTTGTGCTGCTCATCGATCACAACCAGTCCAAGATCGCGAAAAGCGACCGAATCATAAAGTAATGCGTGGGTGCCGATGACGATCTGCGGTTCACCCTCGATCTCGAGGTGATTCCCCTCTTCACGATTTCCAGTTCGCAGGGCAACGCGAATGCCCAAAGGCTCCAGCCAGCGACGGAAGGTGAGATAGTGCTGCTCCGCAAGAATCTGCGTGGGAGCCATCAACGCGGCTTGGCAGCCGGAACCAATCGCTAACAACATGGCGGCCATCGCGACGAAGGTTTTGCCAGAACCGACATCTCCCTGTAACAGGCGATTCATCGGCCGCGCAGTGCGCATGTCGCCGAGAATCTCCTTGATCGAGCGCTTCTGCGCGCCCGTGAGATCGAATGGAAGGCTCGCGTAGAATTGTTTGAGATAGCCGGTGCTCTTGCCAAGCACCCTGCCGCTCCGCTCTCCATAGCGCGCCCTCCTCCACACGACGTTGAGCTGCAGTAGAAAAAACTCCTCCAGCGCAAACCGCCGGCGGGCGGCGCTTGCCAGCTCCATGGACTCGGGGAAATGTATGTCTTTAAAGGCACTTGACCTCGGCGAACTGCCGTCCATGTCGAAGCCCGCAGCCAGCGTAGCGGGATCCACTTGTAAAAGTAAGAGATGCATGATCTCCCTCAAGCGGCGCTGGGCAATTCCCGAGATATTTTTGTAAATAGGAACAATGCGTTCCAGGTGGATAGATTCCTTATCATCATCCCGGAGGACTTCAAATTCCGGATGATCGATGATGAGCCGTCCATTAGCATCCTTCACCTTGCCATAGACGCACACCTCCTGCCCCGCGGCGACGAGCTTCTGGATGAAGGGCATGTTGAACCAGCGACAAGTGACTTTCCCGGAGCCGAAAATCCCGCCGGAACCGTCCATGAGGATCGCTTCATAAAATCGGCGGCCAGGCCCGAAGTGCTTGAGAGATGCATCGATCACGGTGGCACGCAGACAAACCGCGGTGGTTGTTGCCTGATTGGGAAAGGCATCGAAGCGGCGCCGGTCTTCGTAACGCTTCGGGAAATGCGCGAGCAACGATGCAGGACTATCAAAGCCCGCGGCAGCGAGCGCGACAACCTCTTTCGCAGGAAGTAGCGGCAGGGACGCCAGGTCGTGGTGAGCGGAAAACACTGCTGCGATCTTCTCGTTTCAGGCTGCCACTATGACGGTGGAAGGGCGGCGAGTTTCTGGAGGTAGGAATAACTGTAAATGCCGGTGGAGTGCCCATCGCCCCAAAACAACTGAATGGCATAGCCACCGACCGTTTCGAATTTCAGGAGATCGTAGGCCCGCGGTCCATGGTCGACTACAGGCCGAAGCACCCGCCCCATGGCATCCGGCTCGCCCTGGCAGGCAGCACAAGGACAAGCCCGCCGGAGCATCGGAAGGGCCAGATAGGCTTCAAAACCATCTGCAAACGATAGGGCAAGCTCGGTTCCGATGACGGTGGCGTTTTCCAAAAGCAAGCTCATGGAGAATCATTGTCTTTATCCGAGTTCCCCGTCCACTCGATAGGAACGTTTTCCAAAAATTGAAGAGCCAACCCGAACGTGGGTGGCGCCTTCCTCGATCGCCACCCCGAAATCTCCGCTCATGCCCATGCTCAGCGACGGCAGTCTGACGCCGAACTCGATCTCCATCATGTCCCGCAATTTTCTAAGAGAAGCAAACCATGGCCTGGAGGATTCCGCATCAGGTCCGGCAGGTGGAATACACATCAGGCCCAGAATCTCAAGCCGTCCCAAGGCCAGGAGCGCATCCATGTCCGCGCGCAACCCTTCGGAATCAAAGCCCCCCTTGGTCGGCTCGCTTCCGAGGTTCACCTGCAGGAAGACTTTGGGAAACAACCCGAGCTCCTTGGCAATTTCATCGGTGTAAGCGGCGAGCCGCAGCGAATCGATCGCATGGATCACTTCGAAGTTTTGAAGTAGCTTGCGCACCTTGTTTCGCTGCACACGACCGATGAAGTGCCAATGCAACGATCCCGGTAGAGCCGCAATTTTGGGTTCCGCCTCCTGAATCTTACTCTCGCCAAAATGAAGTTGGCCGGCCTCAAACGCCTGCCGCACGAATTCCGCCGGAAATGTTTTGGACACGGCGATCAGCTCGACGGCCTCCGCGTCGCGCCCGCATCGCGAGCTTGCGGCGGCGACTTGCGAAATGACCTCCGCTAGATTTTCCGCGATTTCCGACATTACCGAACTTCGGCGGTGCCTTTGATCAAGCCGGCAAGCCTGGCGTTCTCCGTGAGATCCACAAGATCCTTCAATACTGCGAGCGATTCGCGCTTTACGGGATCGAGCCCGGTAGGCCATTTGGGAGTTTGGTCCAGATCCGCGGCCTCATCCTTGGCGCGCCGCATGTAGTCAGCACTTTCATCCGCAGGATTGTAGGGTTTCAAATCGGCGCCTTTTTCAAGATCCTCCAGCGTAAGTTTGTAGAATTTCAGTGCCTTTGTATCCTCCGCCGCGATCCGCGCAAACCGTATCCGACGCTCCGCATTGCGATCCTTCTGCAGGAGATCGGATTCGCCGAGTTCTTTTTCGCGGGTCGCCTTGTTCAAGGACAATTGGTTCACCTTCAGGCGATCCTTGGCTTTCATCACGTCTTGAATGACATACGAAAAGTCCTTGGAAGCATTTACACGCTCTTGGCTCAACTCCTTAAGCCGGGGAATAAACAGGGCCTGCAGGTCAAGCGGCTTAAAATCACTAGCAGGGCGAATGCGGTCGTGGGGCAGTGGATGATCGAGAAATTCCTCACCCACATCCAAGGCATCCACAAGACTTGGAATCACCACATTCGCCGCAACTCCATCCATTTGCGTGGACGAACCGGACGGCCGATAGAACTTCTGAATCGTTACCTTCAAAAAGCCGGCTCGATTGCGAGCGGCAAAGAGCGGCAACATCCGGCCAATATCCATCGGTTGCTGGACGGTCCCTTTGCCGAATGTGGAGGTATCGCCGACAATCACCGCACGGTTGAAGTCCTGGAGCGCACCTGCTAGAATTTCGCTCGCCGAGGCACTGCTCTTGTCTGTCATCACCACCATGGGACCCGTGTAAATCGGCTTGCCACTGTCTGAATCTTTCACCTGCACCTGGCCTAAGGTATTCTTCACTTGGACCACCGGGCCGCTATCGATGAAGAATCCCGTCATGCGGCGCACCTCTTCAAGGGATCCGCCACCGTTGTTCCGGAGATCGAGAATGAGCCCGTCGATTTTCTCCTCGGTTAGACGCTTGAGGATTCTTTCGACGTCGACCGAGCAGCGGATCTTCCCCTCTTCGAAGTCGGCATAGAAAGAAGGCAAGGTGAGCACTCCCAGACGACGCGGGGTGCCCTTTTCGGCTTTCATTTCGATCACTTGGCCACTGGCCTGCTCGTCCTTCATCTCCACCTTACCGCGCTGGATCACGACGATTTTCGTTTCCCCGGGAGGTCCACCTGCAGGCTCCACTTTCAGAGCGACCGTCGAGTCCTCCTTACCACGGATCAAATCGACCACTTTATCGATTTTCATAAACATGATGTCCGTCATCTCCTCGGCTTTTCCGGTGTTGAGGGTATCGACAGCGACCACACGATCGTTGAGCTTGAGGGTGCCTTCACGATCCGCAGGACCGCCGACGACGATACCCATGATCTTGGTTGCGCCATCCTCCTCGCCTTGCAAGAGCGCTCCAATCCCGACGAGCTCATTTTTCATACCGTCCTTGAAGCGGTTCATTTCACGAAAGCTCATGTAGTCCGTGTGGGGATCATAGGCTCGCGCGACCGCGCTGAGGAAATAGTTTGCGATCTCCTCGTCGTCCACGTCTTTGACGCTGTTAAGGAAGCGCTTGTAGCGAAGCGAGACTTTCTCCTTGGGGCTGCGATCCGCACTGCCGGGGTCCGGCTTACCCTGCTCCTTTGAAAGTGTCGTCAGCATTTCCCTGCGCAAAGTTTCCGCGAGCACAGCTTCCTTGATCTGACGGCGCCACAGATCGGCCGCCTCTTTGTCATTCTTCGGCCAAAGTGCGTCCTTCCGGCTCAACATGACGGACTCAGTGGCGGAGAAATCAAAATCAGCACCCTTAAGCAGCTTCTCGGTCAACGACACGCGCTCTTCCACCCGCTTTTCGAAAACCCGGTAGATCTCTGTCGCCGCCGACATGCTATCGCCATGCAACAAGAGCGTGTGAAGTTGATCTCCATATTTGATATTAAAGCCGTCAACGTCCACTTGGGTGAAATAGAGCCGCTGGAAATCCAAATCTTTCAAATAGTCGTTCAAGAAGCGCTGGCTCAGTTCGGCATTGAAGGGAAGTCTGGCAAAATGGCTATTCTGCAACATAATCGCCATTTGCCGGCCCACCTCATTGAAGTCGGCCTGCTGTGCATATGCTGAACAGGAGATGGCAGCCAGGGCTACGGCATGAGCTGCTTTTTTGAACCAGGAATGTGTCATGAAGATCAGACGGGACAGAGATTAAGAGGCCTCAAGAAAGTGCCACGACTTTTCACGTTGTCGATTTCTAAAAATCGAAAACCGGGTCACTTTTGCGATTTCTGCCGGCCCATCCAACTGCGGAAATAAGCCTCCCTGGCGGCGCGCTCCGCGGCTTCCGGGTCGATGTTCTGGCCATTGAAAAACAAATTGTCCGCCATCGCCGGCCGGCGACCTAGGTGCAGCTTCAAATCAATCAATCCTCCATCACGGAGGATTTTTAGCTCGATCTTTGTGTTTGGCTTCATCGCCCGAATTTTTTCCCGAAACAGGAGCGAGGCATCGCCCTCATGCCAAGTCTGGCCATCCAATCCGGCGACCAAGTCGTTCAACTGGATTCCGGCCACTTGCCCTGGGGTCCCCGGCCGGACTTCGGTCACCCGGATGACGCTGCGAGGTTTCGGATCACCAGGCACATTGGCGACGTCATCTTTCATACCGATCCCGATGAATCCTTCACCCTCCTTCAGGTATTCGTCGCTGACAAGATCACGCAGGATTTTCAAGCAGCGCTCCCTGACCTCAGGATCGGTTGAAATCCGCGACTGCCGCAGGAACTCGGCCATCGCCGGCTCGGGCTGCTTACGACCCCACGCGAGCAATTCAGACTGCGCGGTCTCCCGCTCATGAAAGTCTTGAGAGGCTAGACTCGAAAGTGCTTTGGATGGCATTTCGACGGACCACAAAATCGGGGATGAGCCGAGCATCGCGAACCCGACAGCCACTACTCTTATCAGAGTGTCAGTCTCACTTCGTTGCATCGGCGCACCACTCAGCGGTTAGTTACCAAGGATGCCCTTTTGGGGCACTTCGATGGTGTCATTCGGCTGAACCGGGACATTCATGAATTGTGCTTTTGAAAGGTCATACGTGGTCTGGCGGCCACCACGGAAGATCTTGACCCGTTTCATGCTGCCGAACTCGGTCGGGCCGCCGCCAGCTTGAATAGCTTGATAGAGTGTCAAGCCCTGGACGAATGCCTTCGGCCCGGGACCACGAACCTGCCCACCGAGATAGACGAGCTGATCATCGATCTTATCGCCTGTTTTCGAGATCACCTGAATGGTCGGATTTGTGTAGATCCCGGCGCTCTTGTAGCGACTCTGCAAGGAGGCCTGAAGATCCTCATTCCGGGATCCTGCCGCATGTACGGCACCGATAAACGGCATATTGATGAAACCGGAATCCGAAACTGGATAGATTCCGTCGATCCGGCCCTTCTCTTCAGACGGCACCCCTGAAATTGTAATCTGAATCGCCTTACCCGCCTGAATCTGGGCGAACAGGGGTGAGGAAATACAAATCAAGGCCATCAGCCCGACGAAGATTTTTTTAAAGTTCACGGTAGTCATCTAGTTTGAAGGTTTAATACAACTCGGAAT
>JAYWDF010000076.1:0-2606 GCA_043779985.1 Akkermansiaceae bacterium
AAATAGTTAGGCGGTCGGCTCACGACTTCACCTCGGTCGTTTGAAACGCTCTCCACGCCAGGCCGGCTGCGGCCAAGGCCAAGAGGCTCGCGCCGAAAAAGGGCAGCCCGCGCAAATCGACGCTGCGCCCCGGCGCGAGCGCCCAGGAAAACAGCGAAGTCCATAAGAGTGGTGCGATGATGCCCGACATGCTGGTGATGCTGTTCAAGGCCCCCTGCACGGCACCTTGTTCATCCGCAGGCACCGCCTGCGAGATGATCGACTGGGTCGCTGGCGATCCGATGCCTGCCAAGGACCCGATGAGGATGATGAAGTAGAGCATCCAGCCCTCCGACGCGGCACCATAGCAGGCCATGGCAACCGACATCGCTAACAATCCAACATAGACCCCACGGCGCTCACCGATGATTTTCAAAACCCTTCCCGCCAGTCCTCCTTGGACAATCGCAGCCATCACCCCTACCAAGGCGAGCGAGAGTCCGACTTGTTTACTGTTCCAGCCGTAGCGGGTTCCGGTATAGAGCACCCACAGGCACTGATAGATATTTCCCGCGATCATGCTCAGAAAATGAGTGCCTGAAAGCTTCATCACCAAAGGCCAGCGGCCCAGCGCCACCAGTGCCTTGATCGGGTGGGCGCTTGACCACTTGAACGGGCGACGGTTTTCCGGCGCGAGCGATTCGGGTAGCACGAAGGCACCATACAGCCAGTTCAGCAAGGTGATCCCGGCAGCCACCAGGAATGGCACCCTCAGCCCGTAGGTTCCCAGCAAGCCGCCGATGGCCGGACCTGCGATAAAGCCAAGTCCGAAGGCCGCGCCGATCATGCCGAAGCCGGCCGCTCGCTTCTCCGGCGGCGTTACGTCCGCGATATACGCACTGGCCGCGGAGAAATTCGCAGCGGTGACGCCGGAAACGATCCGCGCCAGATAGAGCCAACCGATGGTGGGAGCCCAGGCGAGCAAGAGATAGTCGAGGCCTGAACCAAGCAACGAAGCGAGAATGACCGGTCGCCGCCCAAAGCGATCCGACAGACTGCCGAGCACCGGCGAAAACACAAACTGCATCACCGCGTATAAGGCTCCGAGCCAGCCCACCGCGTGGGCTGCGGCTTGCACGTTGCCCCCCTGCAATTGGACGACGAGCTTCGGCAGGACCGGAACGATCACCCCGATGCCGAAGATATCCAGAAACAGCGTGATGAAGATAAAGAGGATCGCGGGCTTCGGTCGGGCCATGCAGCACCATAACCGGGGATTCCCGGCGGCAAATGAAAATCCGCATTTCCGGCGATGATCGCTCGGAAGCCATTATCGATCTAACAAATAAAACGAAGGACAGCGCCTTCGTTCACTCCTTCATGGCGACGGCGGATTTCCGCAGTTCCATGACCGTAAGCGGCGGCACGTTGAGCAGACAAAGATCGCTGCGCGAGAGATCGAAGAGTTCGTGCTCGGAGATCTGAAGCGAAAACTGATAGGTAATGAAAACACTGTCGGGCCCCATCGCCTGGGAGATCGTGGCGAGCAGCTTTTCGCGAAGCTCGCGCTCCATGATGGTGAAGGGAATCCCGGAGACGATGTAGTCGGGATTGGAAATGCCCAAGCTCTCCAAAGTCGTCGCCAGGTGCAGGGCGTCGGTATGCACCACGGTGACCCGTCGGTCGTGCGCGAACTGCTTCTCCAAATGTGCGGCGAAGTGGTCGTCGAGCTCGATGAGGATCAATTTCGACTCCGGATTCATCCGCCGGACGATCTGGCGGGTGTGGCAGCCCTCGCCGGGACCGAGTTCGATCACCACCCGCGGCTTGGAGAAATCAATCCGTTTCGCAGTCTTGCGGGTCAGAAATCCGGAACTCGGCACGAGATAGCCGACGCGGATGGGGTTTGCGATAACGCGCTTGAAGAAAAGGAGGCTCATAAAGTGGTGGTAGGCGAGTTAAGCCGGGACCGCGGAGGAGGTCTAGCACGAGATTCGGGATCAAGGTGCCTCTAGGGACTTTAGCTCGATGTTGCGAAACCAAACCGGCTGCCCCTCCGCTTGGAGCGCGATGTGGCCGTAACTGAGGATTTTGTTCGACCCGGCGTTGAGTAGATCGGTCGCAGGTGCCAACTCGTTACGAGGATCGAGTTGGGGCCGCTGGTAACGAAGGACTTCCACCCCGTTGATGCGGTGGATCACCAGCTCGCTGCCGTGGACTTCGACCTCCACTTTGACCCATTCCTCGGCGGAAAAAGTCGGCGCGGTGGACTCGACGATGTGCTGGGTCACCAGCTTGCCCTCGAGCTCCAGATTGGTGCCCGGGGTGCAAACATTGGCGGTGGACCGCTTGCCCTTCCCCTCATCCGCCAGGAATTGAACCTCCATGCTGGTCGGAAACCCTTGGTTCAGCCCCATGCTCTGGGGCGTTTGCGCGTGGATCATTACGCCACTATTGAGATTCACGTAGTTTGGCGCGTCGGCCATCATCTTGCCGGTAAATCGGTATTCCAGCCGCAGAATGTAGTGCGAATACGCGATATTGGTGAAGAGATGGCCGTATTGGGAGTTGAATTTCGCATATCCATCGTAGTCGACCTGGATCATCCCGTTCACGACGCGAAAGGT
>JAYWDF010000077.1:0-2603 GCA_043779985.1 Akkermansiaceae bacterium
CAGATCACTCCGCTAACTTTACTCAGCACTTTCGTATGATGCGCTTCACCACTCTCATCAAGCACCCCGCCGATTGGATGACCGGCGGGCAGGGGGAGCACGGTGCCGTGCTGACCTCGAGAATCCGTCTCGCGCGGAATCTCCGCCGCCATCCATTCCCGGGCTGGGCAAAACGTGACCAACGCGCCGCCGCTCTCGACCTCATGCGGCCCGCCGTGGAGTCACTGCCCGCGATGAAGGGCGCTTTTTCCCACGAACTGGGTGATCTCACCTCGGTCCAAAAGCAAGTCCTCGTCGAGCGCCACCTGATTTCCCGCGAACACGCCGCCCGCGGCGATGGATCGGCAGCCGTGATCGAGCGCCGGCAGACCTTCAGCCTGATGCTCAACGAGGAGGATCACCTGCGCATGCAAGCGATCCGCCCCGGCCTGCAGCTCACCGCCGCGTTCACCGCGTTGTCCGAGCTGGATACCGCGTTGGAAGAGTCGCTGGAATTCGCCTTCGACCCCACTCTTGGCTATCTGACCACCTGTCCGACCAATCTCGGCACCGGCCTGCGGGCCTCCGCGATGCTCCACCTGCCCGGCCTTGTTCTCAGCGACCAGATCGGCCAGGTCCTCCAAGCCGTCAATAAGATCGGCCTCGCCGTCCGCGGCTTGTATGGTGAAGGCACCGAGTCGCTCGGCAACCTCTACCAAATTTCCAACCAATCCACCCTCGGCGAGAGCGAGGAAACCATCATCCGCCGTCTGGAACGGGTGATCTCTCAGGTGTCCAACCATGAGCAAAACGCCCGCGAAAAGCTCCTCGAAGACGATCCCGAGATGGTTTCCGACAAGATCGGCCGCGCCTACGGGGTCCTGCGATATTCCCATATCATCGACTCCAAGGAGGCGCTCAATCACCTTTCATTGCTCCGTTTGGGCGGAACTCTCGGGTTTTTCTCCCCGGAAACGGTCATGCTCTGCGACACCCTGCTGATGGATATCCAGCCGGCCCACCTCCAGCTCCACTCAGGCCGCAAGCTGTCTACGGAAGAAAGAGACTCAATTCGTGCAGAAATCGTGCGCTCCCGTTTGCTTTCTCTCGAATCCCCTGATAATCGTATCTCATCAAAAGACGAAAAAACCTTTCCTGATCCAATTAACCCCGGCGACGCATGAACAACTTCACCCCACGTGCTCAACAAGTCCTCGCTCTCGCTCGTAAAGAAGCGGATCGATTCAACCACTCCTATGTCGGCACCGAGCACTTGTTGCTCGGCCTAATCAAGCTCGGCCAGGGAGTCGCCGTCAATGTCCTCGAACGGATGGGCCTCGAGCTCGAAGCCGTCCGTATGGAAGTGGAAAAAGAAGTCGGCTCCGGCCCTCCTCAGAAGTCCGCTGGTAACATCCCCTACACCCCCCGGGTGAAGAAGGTGCTAGCCCTTGCGAACAAGGAAGCCAAGGCCCTGAACCACTCCTACGTCGGCACCGAGCACCTGTTACTCGGCCTGCTGCGCGAAGGCGAAGGTGTCGCCGCCCGCGTCCTCAAGCGCCTCGACGTCGATATCCAACGCACCCGCAACGAAATCCTGGCGGAAATCGATCCTAACTTCTCACCGGATGATCAGGACGACGATGACGATGATGACGACGATCTCGAAGAAGGCGAAGGTCCCTTCGAAGAAGAAGGGCAGGCGCAGTCGGCGAATCCCGGCGCTGAGCCCAAGTCCAAGACTCCGGCGCTCAAGGCCTTCGGTCGCGATCTCACCAAGGTCGCCCGCGAGGGTGGTCTGGATCCGGTGATCGGCCGTGAGAGTGAAATCGAGCGGGTGATTCAAATCCTCTGCCGCCGGACGAAAAACAACCCTGTCCTCATCGGTGAAGCTGGTGTCGGCAAGACGGCCATCGTCGAAGGCCTCGCTCAGGAAATCGCCACCGGCAATGTTCCCGAAATCCTCCGCGACAAGAAAGTCATCACCCTCGACCTCGCGCTGATGGTCGCCGGCACCAAATACCGCGGCCAGTTCGAAGAGCGCATCAAGGCGGTCATGGACGAGATCCGCAAGGTCAAGAACGTCATCCTGTTCATCGACGAGCTCCACACCATCGTCGGCGCGGGTTCGGCCGAGGGTGCCATGGATGCGTCTAATATCATCAAGCCGGCGCTCAGCCGTGCCGAGCTCCAGTGCGTTGGTGCGACCACCCTCAACGAGTATCGCAAGTACATCGAAAAGGACTCCGCTCTCGAGCGTCGTTTCCAACAGGTCAAGGTCGACGAGCCATCGGTCAGCGACGCGATCAAGATTCTCCAAGGACTCCAGGAGAAATACGAATCCCACCATAAGGCCAAGTTCACCCCCGAAGCCATCGAGGCCGCAGTGAAGCTCACCTCGCGCTATCTCACCGCCAGATTCCTGCCGGACAAAGCCATCGACGTGCTGGATGAAGCCGGAGCCCGCGCCCGCATCGGCACCATGACCCGTCCGCCGGCCATCAAGGAGCTCGAAGCCGCGATTGTGCAAATCAACCGCGACAAGGTCACCGCCATCGCCGAGCAGAACTTTGAAAAAGCCGCCTCCCTGCGCGATGATGAAAAGCACGCCAAGAAGAACCTTGAGG
>JAYWDF010000078.1:0-7626 GCA_043779985.1 Akkermansiaceae bacterium
GCCGGTGGAGGATTTTACCTCGATCATCTTCCAGGCAACCGCACCTTCTTGCGGGTCGGGCAGCATGACATCCGCATAGGCCAACGCACCGCCGGCGGCCATGCCGGCTTCGAATACGGGGGACTCACCCTTTTCCAACAGCACCGCGCTGCGGGCGAGGGCCTGCTCGTGGCCAAGACTGCTGATGTCGATGAGTTCTCCATTGCCCTCCAAGTCGTAGATGCTCCTCGCGATGTCGCCGACTTGATTGCCAATCTGGAACACCATTTCAGAGGCAGAGTCGTCACGCAGCTCGGATTTGTGGATTTCGAGCCACAAGCGCTTCGGGCACTGGCGGAAGGCGATGATCTTGGATTTAGACAGGTTGCGCATGGAACGTTCCTTTCGATATGCCATCGGGTGCCTCAACGGCTCCGGATCAAAGCGCTGGCTGATGTTTTCCCTTGTTCGCCCCATCCGGATGCCTTTGGCAGGCTCCCGAAGTCAGGGAGGACAAAGTCGATGCGTCTCGCCCACAGTTCTTGCAGGTGTAACGGGATTTCTCACTGCCCTCGTAGAGTGCGTGTTTCCCCTTGTTCGGACCGTCCGGGTGACGTTGGCAGGTTCCGCTGGTAAGCGAACTAACAGAAGATGCCTCGCGGCCACAGTATTTGCAATAGAAGTCGGGCATGGGGTGGTTTGGTTCGAACTTGAGTTGAATAAAGACGAGTCTGACGCCTGAACGCTGGCAGAAGTTGACAGCTGGCAGCTAATCTCGATTTAGGGAGACCTGCAAGGGTGACTATCGGGAAAACTTTATTTTCTAATTAACCGGAGCCCGGGGCTGTAGTCGGGGCGCTGGTCGAGATGAATTGCTCTGTCGGTAAGCGGCGGAGATCCGCCCTGTCCAGCCCGGTCACCCTTCCTCCGGCGGCTCCGAGTCATAGGGCAGCTTGTAATGGTGGAACACGTCGCGAGTCCGGTTGTAGATGTCCATCTCGCTCATCCCGGCGCGTTCCATCATCAGGTTGAGCGGCACGAAGTTTTTCTTGATGAAGTTGATCAGGTCCATCGGGTCGTATTCGACGGCGGCCTTGGGTTCGCCGAGGCGCTTGTAGCCGCTGAGGTTCGGCATCAGGCAGAGCGTCATCATGGTGAGCGTCTCGGTGCGGAGGTCGCAGAAGAAGAACCAGTAGGGCCAGACGCGGTGGAAGTGCTGATAGAACTTCCGCACCTCCGGGATCGAGTAGAGTTCCTGCGGGTCGTCGTCCCAGCCTTCGACGAGGAACTGGAACTTGCCCATCATCGCCGCGAGTTCCGGGCCGTGCGGCAGGGCGTCGCGGCCGAAGGTTTTGAGGAAGTGCGCGGTCTTGCAGTGGCGGACCTGCGGTTCGCTGAAGATGACCATGATGGCGTCGTGTTCGTCGATCATGGTGGGTTGATTCCTGGGGATGGAGATTTGCTCCCGGTTTCACTTTCCCACTCATACCAATCGCGAACGCCGAGTAGGCCGGCGATTTGGTCGATGAGGTCGGATTCGCTGCCGGGCGGGCCATCGTGGGCGTAGGCAAGCGCCTCGATTTTGCGGGCGAGTTGCAAAACGCCACTCTTGGCATAGAGCGCGGAGTAATCCGTCGCGCCTCCGCTGATGCGATCCAAAAAGACGGCGGACACGGCGTTGAGGGTGTCTCTCAAGGCGAGTAGCTTGCCGGGAAGGAGTTCCCGGTTGGCGGAATCCAAGCCTGCCTCAGTCGCGCCGTGGACTTGGAGGAGGAGTGAGCAGAACTGGGCTTCCCGCAATTCGGGGATTTCTGCGAGACGCTTCTCGATGAGAATGTCGAGAGGGGCCTGAAACAGCAGGGCCAGCCGGTTTTCCGTCATGCTGAGGATGATCTGCGTGAGCTTTTCCTCGTCGAAGCCTTTGCTGCGGGCGATGCGTTGGATTTCCGGACGCAGGATGTTGCGTGCCTGGTCGAGGCTTGCGCTGGTAGCGGCGAAGATCCGGTGGTTTCCGGCGGCGCGGGCGCGACCGGTCAGAAGAAGGTGACTGCACTCGTGGCAGACAAGGTGGTGTTTGACCATCTCGGCTGGGACGCCTTCATCCAACTCAATGAGGTGGTGATCTTCGCCGGTGACCCACGCCGGTTTGGAGCGGGAGAATATCAGGGGCTCAAGGTGAGTTTCCCGCACAGTCGCCGGGAATCCTGATGCGGCACCGAGGCTGGCGGCGAGGTCTTCGGCTGCTTTGAGCGATTCTGCGGCGCGGTCGTTGCCGAGAATGTTGGTAACCCGGCGGAAGCTGTCGCGAGCCTCGTGGAGCATTTTGCCGAGACGCCTGTCGGTCAGTTGCCCGAGCGCGAACATCTGTTGGAGGGAATCGCGGGCGTCGAGCCATCGCTGAAGTCCGATTTCTGCCACTGAGCGCCCATACCACGCGTTGGCCATGGTGGGATCCAGTGAGAGGGCTGTGTCGAATTCCGTCACCGCTTCCTCTGCCTGGTCCTTTTCAAGCAGCAGGGCACCCAGACTGTTGTGTGCGACCGGATCCTCGGGAGCGACCTCGCAGGCGCGGCGGATCAGGCTGAGGGCGACATCATGCTGGCCATCTTGGCGGGCGTAGTGGTTGCCGAGGATGACGAGGGATTCATGGTCGCGGGGATTTGTCTTGAGGGCGTCGAGCAGCACGTCGATGGCGTCGTCGGATTTCCCGGATTCCAGGAGAACCATGGCCAGTGCGCGGCGGGCGCTTTGGAGGGAAGGATTCAGTTCGAGAGCGCGGCGGTAAATGGATGCCGCTTTGGGCAACTCGCCTTTGGTGGCTTGGGTGGATGCCTTTTCACAGAGCCGCTGGGCTTCAAGAACGCGGGCTTCCGGGATGTCGCCAAAATCGAGGCTGATCATTTTGCCGTCCACGCGAATAACGGCACCGTCGGCGGCCTTGCCGAGAAGGCAACGCAATGCTTCTGACAAATCATCTCCGATCAACGCGGCCAGATCAGCGGCACCGGGGACGGATTGTTTGAGGTCGTCGAAGGAAAAGGAAACGATCACGTGCGGAGGGTAAAATGAAGCGGTCGGGTTTGTCGCGTGCGGATTGGGTCTGGTGTGAATTTGCCGCGCGGGTGCTGATTCGCCCCGGGCGTCAGTTCATGGTGGGATCGAAGCCCCGGTTGACGATGTTCATGCCGAGGGCCAACAGCGTGGCCTTGTGAATGGCGGTTGATTGCGGCTAACCGGGACATTCGCTGCCGTAGAGCTTGCCGGCGTCGGTGGGATAGTGCTGTGGGATCATGGGAAAGGTTGCATCTTTATGGTTACTCAAAGTTTCCCGGCGATGCCATCCTGAAACGCTTCGACGATGCCATTGATCCACTCCTTGTTTTTCTCGCTGTCATCTTCTTTCACCCACCGCAGAAACGACTGCTGCAGCCAGACCAACAGACTCTTTGTGACATACGGGAGCGGAAACACCCAGCCGTCGAATTCGATGAAGTCCTTCGTCACCACCGCATGCTTCGGGATCGGGAGAAACGGCAAATCCTCGGCGGATACGATCCATTGCCCATCCGGACTCCGCCCGAACGGCGGGGCGGTCGTGATGTCAGGGATAGAGCGGTCAAAGGGCGGTTCAAATTTCATTCGGCGTTTCTTCAAGGAGCGTGGGAGTCTCGCCCACATTTTTCAAATTCATTTCCGCAGCTGGCAGCCTCAGCAACTCGATCTCCCGCACGATGATCAGCATCCAGATGTAAATCCCGAGATACGCGACTCGCTGGGTCACGCCATTGAGGTCGGGCAGAAATACCCGGCCGAAAGCTCCGCCCACCACGAAGAGCAGCACCACCCACTGTGCCCGTGACCAGAAACGGCGATCCGGCCCCCGCCTATCCCAAAGAAGCCGGGATCCCATGATCGTGAGAATGATCAGCACTTGGGCACCACCGATTCCATGTTCGTGAATCCACGAGGAGCGCAGTGTCTTGAAATACTGCGGCGACGCGATCCCCTCCGGCAATGGCAGGCCCACGGCATACAAACCGCCGCTCCATATTTCTAACTCAATCTCCTTCGTCGGCTCCTGATCCATTTCCTGCTGGATCTGGGAAAACGTCTCCCTGGAGGGTTTGAACGGATACCACGCCACTTCCAGCATTTTGACCATCGCGATGGCTGCCATCACGGCGGTGAACCAGGCGAGAAACCCCGGCCCACGTTTCGCTGCGTGCCATGAGATGAACCCCAGCACCCACGCGAAGCCCACCATGCAGGCGACCATCGCCCACCCCGCCGGACTCCGCCACGCATAGGAACTCATCACGTCGAACATCGGATTAAACTTCTCGCCAGTCGCGAAATTCCACACCGCCCCGTCCGCCGCGATGTGCGCCACCGCAAACAGCACCGGCATGAGCAGCAACGCGCCCACGCTGATGAGGGAAAACAAGTTGTCCAAACGTCGTCGCGCCAAGGCGATTCGGAGGTGGAAGACGGCGTAGGGATTGGAATCCGGTAGAGCGGGGTGGGGGGTGGTGTGGTTCATGATCAGGTGGCGAACAGGAGCAGACTGCCACGATCCGCCCGGTCGTGGTATCGCGGAGATCGCACGTCACATGACTGCGCGGTCATAACCCGTTGGAGAATTGACACCATCCCCGAGTGATGCAGGATTTACAGCATGACACGCATTCAGATCCAGCTCCCGGACGAGCTTTACCAACGGGCCAAAGCCTTTGCGGCGCAGCGGGAACTCTCGCTGGCAGAGGTCACCCGCCGTGGCTTGGAATTGTTTCTCGACCGCTTCCCAAGCACCAAGCCAGCGCGCGGTGCCTAGACGCTTCCTCGCGTCGATGCAGGCGGCATCAAGGTTCCCTTGGAAACCCTTCGCGACATCGCCGCCGATGACGAAAGCAATCGCAGCCTCGCCGACCGATGATCTCGCTGGATACCAACATCCTCATCCAACAAGGCATCACCGAATTCGCCACCGTCAACGAAAAGGACTTCCGCGACTGCGGCTTCAGGCGGGTCTGGAATCCGCTTGCAGAGGGTCGAACCGCATGAAATCGAAGTCGCCGATTGCCATTGATTCCATCATGAAAACGCACGCGCCTTTCCTCAAAACCCAAGCTCCCCCGGCTACTGGCTCCGCCTCCAGTTGGACTGCGATCTAACCACGTGAAAACCCACCGCAAAAAACCAGCCCCCTATCCGATCATCAGCCGTTCCGGTTTCGATGTCCGGTTTCCAAGCAGTCTCCCGATTTTAAAGGAGGGTTGTTTCAGAGTGCTGGATGCGGCGGTAGCGGGCGATGCGCCGAAGGATTTCCTCCGAATTTACCGCTACGGCGATGGACGACGAGCCAACTCACGGAACTGGCCGGCATGGATCGCCAAGGTAGGTCATAAATACTACCCGAATGAATCCGTCACGGAGCAACTGCTCACCCGGATCGGGCAGGCCCTGGGCCTGACTGTTGCGGATTCGGAATTGATGTGGTTCGGCCCCCAACTGCGATTCATGAGCCGCTATTTCCTAAACGGGGAGGAACAAAGTCTCGTCCACGGGGCAGAAATCTTCGCCGGACACTTGGCAGACAAGGACTTTGTCGGAGAGGTGGAGCGCACCAACCAATCGCGGAACCTGTTCACATTCCAGTTCGTGGAAGAAGCGTTGAAGAGCCGGTTCCCCGCGCATTGGGAAAAGCTCTTGGTTGACTTCACCCTGCTTCTCGCCTTCGACGCCATCGTGGGCAACAACGACCGCCACTTTTACAACTGGGGCGTCGTGCTGGACGTCCAGAACCGACGAACTCCGCGATTTTCCCCGATTTATGATACGGCCCGCGCCCTCTACTGGAATACTCCGGATGCGAGACTGGTCCAGATCGCCAAGGATCCCAAACGGTGCCCCGAGCATCAGGAGAAATACGTTCAGAGGTGCTTTCCAAAAACCGGCTGGGACGGAACAAGCACGCCGAATCATTTTGACCTCATGCGGGCAATTTCAACGAATCGTCCAAGTCTCGGCGATATCTTGCGGGATCTGCCTGTCGCGGAACTTGGTAATCAGGCCAAGTGTCTGTTTGAAGGCGAGTTTTGCGAATTGATGAGTCCGGTTCGTGCGGATTTCATCCAACGATGCCTTGACCGCCGTGTTACGCTATTTCACGAAGCAGTCGCCAACCCCTAAAATTCCAAAGAAAAATGTTCGAGTATTTGCAACGCCGCTTCGACTGGCGTCGAGGTGTGTCCAAACCCGTGGAGTCCGGAATTTCGTTCCGGTTGTGCCTTGGTGCGCTGGAAATCGGCACCCTCCGCATGGAAGGCGGCGATTGGGTTTTCTCATACTCGGAAGCGTTCCGCGACCAGGCCAAGGTGGCTCCGATCATTGATTTTCCCCGGCCGGATCAGGAATATCGGTCGGGACAACTTTGGCCGTTTTTTGCGCTCCGTGTGCCGAGCTTGGCGCAAGCCAACGTCCGGGATTACTTGGCTAAGACTCAAAATGAACCCGACGACGCCCGCCTGATGCGCGAGTTTGGCCGTCGGTCGGTCGCCAATCCTTTCGTGCTGGAGCCGACTTTTGGGCGCTGAGGGGTTTGTGGAAACCATGCTGCATGAATCCACGCCCACTCTCCCTTTCTCAAAACCCAAGCTCTCCCGCCTTCTGGCTCCGCCTCCAGTTGGACGACGATCTGATGCGCGCCGGGCGGGTGCGGGCGAACGAATCCAACGCGAGGTCCAGCCACACGCGGCGTGAGCAGGGAACCGAGAAAAATTCCATTGCTCATCCTGACCAACTTGGCTAAATTTCCACTGTCATGCAAGTCACCATCCATGAGGCGAAAACGCAACTTTCACGGTTGATCGCGGCGGCAGAGCGCGGTGAGGAAGTCATCATCGCCCGGCGCGACAAACCGGTGGTGAGGCTGAGCATGGTGGAGGAATTCTCCGGAAAAACCCGGATCGGTGGCCTCAAAGGAGGGAAATTCAAAATGGGCGCAGACTTCGACGCTCCCGCGCTCAACGCGGAAATCGCCAAAACCTTCAACGCCCCGTGACCGCCACCACCGTGACAGGCTGGTTGCTGGACACCCACGCGCTGCTCTGGATGCTGCACGGCGACAAGCGCCTTTCAAAACCGGCGGCCCAAGCCATCGACGGAAAACTTCCTCTCTATCACTCGTCGGCCAACTTTTGGGAAATCGCCATCAAACTCTCCGGCAAGGGATTCGACTTCGAAATCCCCGACGACTGGAACCAACTTTACCCGGACGAGCTGAAGCGCATCGGCGTGCCACTCCTATCACCCACCATCGACGATTGCCGCCTCCTCCAGGAACTCCCAAAGCATCATGGCGATCCCTTCGATCGCATGCTGGTTTGCCAGGCCAAACGCCTTGGCTTGGGAATCATCTCCGTGGACAAAATCATCGACTCCTATCAAGTCAGGAGGGTCTGGTGATGCTGCACCACCATCGCCCTCGCTTCACCGTCGTCACCCACCCTGGTAGATCGAAATTTATCTCCAAAACACGGGAAATGTTACGATGCGAGCGTCAACCGCCCACCGGGTCGGATTAAGACAGATAGTAAGTCTTTCCGTAAAATGGAAACTCCTTAGGTTCATGCTCTCGAGTCCTCGATT
>JAYWDF010000079.1:0-2595 GCA_043779985.1 Akkermansiaceae bacterium
TCGGCCAAAACCTCGACGACCTCACCGGCACCGGCGGCGATCAGGACGAAGCCCTCGGCGACGCCATCGACGACACCGCCGAACGCGACGCCGCCTACGCCGCCCTCAAAACCTTCATGAAGGAACTCAAAGGCACCGCCCGCGGCGCTCTCCGCGGCAAACCCGGCCTGCTCGCCAAGCTGGAACTGTAAGCCCCTCCGCTCCCGCCGCCCTGTCAAAATCCCCCGATCGTCCAGCTTTCCAAACCATGTATATCCAATTCCCTTACCGTCCCGGAAAGTTCGGCGATCATGACCAAAATCTCCGCCCTCTCCACACCCTGCTACCAGCCGTCCCCATTGATATCCAATAACTCCCCCACCGATCACGCCCTTGAAAGAAACTTCAGCCTACCGTAGCATCCGTTATGCTCATCTGGCTAATAAATACTGTTAGCCAAGAAATCTTGAAGTCTCGCCATCTCACATCGAACCGACTATTTCCGATTCTGCTGCTCGCTTGCGGCGTTTTGGCTTCTTTGACGTCATGCCGAATTACCGCATCGGTAATCAATGGCGAACTGATCCAACGCGCGAGGATCGTGAATGAACAGGGTGATCCACTGTCAGCAAGCTTTCACCCAGGTACTCCAGTTCCGTGGATCGCTGGCCCTTTCAACTTCACCGACAAGAATGGCTATATTTTGATCA
Source organism: Akkermansiaceae bacterium (assembly GCA_043779985.1). Taxonomy (GTDB): domain Bacteria; phylum Verrucomicrobiota; class Verrucomicrobiia; order Verrucomicrobiales; family Akkermansiaceae; genus Luteolibacter. Next base: position 690 of record JAYWDF010000079.1, read on the forward strand.
ACCCCAATATTGGCGGATGCACCATTACCAGCGAGGGGTATTACCCATTTGAAGCTCCAACCAAAGACTTCCCAAAGGTCGTCGTAATGAAGAGGCTACCCACAAACAAATCGAAGAAAGGCTAACAAGTCGTCGCGCACCAACGGGCCATAAGCTCAGCAATCACTTTTCAACCTCCTTCTCAGTCGCGCCCGTGGGCGGACATTTAACGTTCGGCAGAAAACTGAAGATCCATCGCATCAACAATGGCAAGCATTCCCAAATCAACTCTTAGTCGCAACTTAATTATTGCATACGTCGTCCTTGTGGCAGCTTCGGTCATTGGAAGGTTGGCCGGCGAAGGCGATCTTGATGAGGCATTCTGGATTGAGACATTGATTGGAACTGGCATCGCAACACTGATTATTGGGGCGGTTGCATGGTTTCTCAAGAAGGCCTTCCGTCAAGAGAACCCTTCGAAGCAGTCTGAGATTCAGATGTCACAACCCCTCAATCCTCCCAACAACACTGAATCCAACGAGGTTGAAGATGGGTTTTATGCAGTTGTAGCAGACGAGATATCCACTGGTTCCATCGAAAGAGGCGCATGGACTCAAGCATTTAGCGAAGCGGACGGGAATGATGCAAAGGCTAGAGCGTTCTACATCAAGATAAGAGTAAGGCAGCTCAGACGGGATTCCGAACGGAATACTAAGAATCGCTCTTTTGAGCGAGAATCCGAGACCGACCGAATCCGATTTATTCTGAATGACCTTAGCCAGATTCCATATGAGGACACAGACCACATTTCGCGGGACGATTTCCGTCGTTCTAGATCGTCACTTGTGGAGCCAGTCTCAGTCTCAGCAGCATCATCAGTATCGGGACTTTTAGCATTCCAAGTCATTGACCTTATCAAGCGAGGATTTCTTAAAGGTGTTTATGATGAGGATGAGTGGTATTTCGATCTCAATCGACAAGACTCAAGATGAGCAAGGCGCTACACATGAATTACAGAGATGCCGTGGTCTCAAAGATCGTGCGCCCGCAGAAGGCCAAGGTGGGGAAGACCTTTGACGCATGGATTACCCAAGAATCTCCCGTTTGGCAGCGACGGTGTGTAGTCCAGCTCCGTCGCTACCTACACCTTGAATGCGACTACGGAATGTCTTTCGACGATTCCTTCGAGTGCTGGAAGTCATTGGAGGTTTTTCCTTTTCTGGATCAGTTTTTTGACGATTCGCGACATGAGTTCAGGCAGTGGATGATCGGAGCGGTTTGCTTTTCAAGGGCCACGGATTCGCCCCTTCTCGAGTTTTGCTGGTTGCATCCGTTTTGGAGGAACCAAGGTCTCCTAGCGAGAGCTTGGCCAGGGTTCGTGAAGCACTTTGGGAAGTTCGAGATTCGAAAGGGTCAGTCCCGACTAACAAGCATTGCCTCAAGTCTCGCCAAGTTGATTTTACGGACCGGGTGTTCATTCACACGGCGGATTGCCCGGGTCACGTTGCCCTCGTGACCCATCCCGAGGCGCCCGGCCACCCAGCGGTTTTTCACGCCCGTGCGTTGACGGATCAGCACCGCGACCAATGCCGTTTCTTCGACCCACTTTCCCTTTCCGTGCAACTGCGACGCCTCCGTTGGAACGCCCAGCGCACGCAACGCGGCCATCGCGATCCGCTCCGCCTCGGCCTCATCGTGGGCGCTCGCCGCTTCTCCCGCCACACTCCCCCGCTTCCGTTTCGGGTCCGCGATTCCCGACAGCGCCTCGAGGATCCTGTCCGAAAAACTTCTTTCCCCCAAACACCATCCCCGCCTCAACTCCTTGAGCGAGTCATCCGTGACCGCGCTTTCCGCGTCGTTGGCACGCGCTTCCAAGTAGCCCGCATACGCCCTGCCGCCGCGATGGTCTTCCGATAGCTGGAAGGCG
>JAYWDF010000080.1:0-2591 GCA_043779985.1 Akkermansiaceae bacterium
CCTACGAACCGGTGGATTCAAGACGCTCGATTTGGTTTGTGCAACCCTTTGAATTTTCTTTGCTTCAGGCGCTCCGGCTATCGAGCTGAAACGTCTGGCCCGAAGTGTGGGTCAGGTCTTCGTGCAGACACCGGATGAAGCTGGCCACCGCGCGAGGGGTGTTGAGCCTGCCCAAGGCGTGGTCTTCCAGGACGCTTGCTTTTCGCTTGTCAGAGACCCCGGCGGTCATCGGGGTATCGAGGAAGCCGGGGAGGACGGCGTTGACGCGAATCCCGTGCGAACCGTGTTTGCGGGCAAGACCTGCGGTGAGGCCAAGTAGGCCGGCTTTTGCCGTAGCGTAAGCGACTTGGCCGAGCGGTGGATGAAGCGCCGAATAGCTGGAAATGAAAACAATGTGTCCGTGACCTTGTCTTCGCATCTGGGGTAGAACAGCAGAGGCACAATGCGCGGCCGCGTCAAAATTCGTGGCAATCACCTCGTCCCACGCGTTCTCGCTGTGCCTGAGCAACGGCGCGTCATGAATGATGCCAGCCCCACAAATCAGCAAATCCACGGGTCGCTCCGTGAGATAGCTTTCCACGGCTTCCGCGTCCGTCACATCGAGAGCGCGATGGGTCGGTGCGTCCCCCCGCCAAGCTGGCGGCCGGAACGCACGAAGAATTGCCTGTCCAAGGCCGCCACTTCCGCCGGTGATGATCAACTGATGCACGCCGGGGAATGCTGCGCTGAATCCCATCAATCACGCAAGTGTTGGGATTTTCAAGAACTCGGGAAAAGCCTGGGAATAACCTCGGAACGGCTGGGTGGAAGTCGTTTGGCTTGCCCCAAATGGTATTTGATTCCGACGTCATACAGCGCCGTGCCCAACTTGTTCTTGCCGTGGAACACCCGTTGCCAAGCTGAGGAACAGACACTTTTCGCGCTTGTTCACACTATTAAGAAGAAGATCTTATAAGTTCAAAAAGGAAGAAATCATCACAAGAAGGGAAGCGAATGGATAGATTGCCCCGAGGGTCCAAAGGCTTGAAGTGGAGAAGAGTCCATCAACGAAAGAAGCCTCTCTGCGGGATGCTGAGAGGCTTCAAAGGATGGAATGCGGCACAGATCGCTCAAACGAACCCGGAGGGCTCAGAGGAGCATCAGGGCGGGCTGCTCGACGAGTTTCTTGATTTCTGATAGGAACTGGGCGGCCACGGCACCATCCACGACGCGGTGGTCACAGGACAAGCCGAGGTTCATGCGCAGACCTGGGACGATTTGACCGTTTTTGACCACGGGTTTTTCGATGGCAGCTCCGACCGAAAGAATCGCGGCTTGGGGTGGGTTGACGATCGCGTCGAAGGATTCGATGCCCCAGGCTCCAAGGTTGGAGACAGTGATGGTTCCGCCGTCGAATTCGTCAGGCTTGAGCTTTTTGTCTTTAGCGCGGATCGCGAAATCTTTCACGGCGCGAGAAATGGCAAGAAGTGACTTGGACTCGGCTTGTTTGATGACCGGTGTGACTAGGCCGTCTTCCACGGCAATCGCGACCGAAAGGCCGACGTGTTTGAATTTCACGATGTGATCACCGGCGAAGGACGCGTTCACGGCCGGGACGGCTTCGGTGGCGTTGATGACTGCTTTGAGAATGAAGTCGTTGACGGAATATTTATTTCCGTGGGTCTTTTCTGCTTGGGCATTGACCTGTTGGCGGAGGGCCATCAAAGGTGCTGCATCCACTTCCAAGTGTAGATAGAAATGAGGGATCGTGGTTTTCGAAGTGAGCAAGCGCGAAGCGATGATCTTGCGCATCGAGCTGAGTTCGATTCGTTCGTCGCCCTCTTTGGCACTTGGGAGGATCGCTTGCGGGGCAGGAGCAGGGGTCGCTGCGGGAGCGCTTTTCGCCTTGATGGATGCTGCAAGCGCCGCGGCCGCGGACGCGTCGGTGGACGGAGTGGGGTTTACAGGTGCAGCAACGACCTTGGCCGGGGTGGCGGCCGCGGTTTGGACATCGCTTTTTACGATCCGTCCTGCAGGTCCTGATCCAGCGATGCCGGTGAGGTCCACGCCGAGTTCGGTGGCGACTTTGCGGGCGAGTGGTGAGACTTTGAGGCGTTCGTCACTGCTTGGGGCCGCAGGGGAGATTGCTGCCGGCGTGGCCACCGCGACCGCAGGTGCCGGAATGACTGCTTCAGCTGTGGTCGTGGCCTGGGGTTCGAAGGTTGGAATCGCGCCAGAATCACCATTCAGGATGGCCAGAACGCCGCCGATTGGGGCTTTTTCTCCTTCTTGGATGAGAATTTCGGTTAGGGTTCCATCATCGAAAGCTTCCATTTCCATGGTGGCTTTATCGGTTTCGATTTCGGCAAGAATGTCACCAATTTCGACGGAATCGCCGACTTGTTTGTGCCACTTGATGAGGGTGCCCTCGGTCATGGTATCCGAGAGTTTTGGCATTTCGATGTTCACAGACATGATATTGATAGGAAGGAAGTCGGAGTGAGAATGAGAAAACGGCAGGGTATTTCCAGCCTTTTTCGAGAGAGATGTGGAAACAAAGAAGCGCGGGGAGCTCAGGTCTCCACCGCGCTTGAAAAATAGGTTGGAAGGTC
>JAYWDF010000081.1:0-7593 GCA_043779985.1 Akkermansiaceae bacterium
GCCCGGCGAAAAATCCGGCACCGAGCTCTGCCGCGATATCCAGACAGGCGGTGATGTAAGCCCGCCCTGAAGCACGCACCGCAGCGTCCGAATGCGTCAGATCGCGCCCCGGACCGAAGGCCCCGCAGACGTGGACTTTCAAATCCAGTGCTTTCAAAACCGGACGCAAAGCCGCGGCGTCGATCAACGCCGGATCCTCGATCGGCAACTCCACCGCCTTGAATCCAAGCGCGGCGATATTCTCTAGCAGTTCCACATTCGCGGAGCGATACGGTGAGGTCCAAAGCCAGGTGCTGGCGCCAAAAATCGGGGTCATGAATGCAGTTCGGAAGGAAGGAGTGTCGGATGGCCGGGCTGTCCATCAACAGGCCGAAGGTTAGCCCAATCTCTCCTCACGGCTTGTAGCTTCGCGGCGACCTTGTGTAAGATCCCGACTATGGCTCAGCGCGGCGTCACTGCCTGGGCCTGGATCTCCTGCCGCCGCTCCTGTCGGTATTGGCTCGCAGTCTGTCCCATCTGCCGGCGGAACTGGCGGGCGAAGTCGCTGTGATCATAGAAACCGGCTTCCAGCGCCACCGTCGTCACCGGCTGATTCGTGCGGGCCAGGAGCTCGCACGCTTCGATCACGCGCATCCGGATCATGTAATCTTGCGGCGTCATTTGGAAAGTCACCCGGAACTTACGCTCGAACTGCCTGACCGACATGTGCGCCATCTTCGCCAAAGACGGCACATCGAGTTTTTCGCGGAAATGAAGCTTCAAATGGTCCGCCACCGTGGCGAGTTCCAAGTAAGGCTGCATTGCCGCGCGCTGCGCCTCATAACTGCGGACCGTCCCGCAGAGGCCGCAGATTTTGCCGTCCGCGTCGAAAAGTGGCAATTTATCCGTGACGAACCACTCCGGCTTTCCCGCTTGGTTAGGAAATAATTCGATGAGTCCGAGCAAGGGCTTCCCCGCAGCGATGACCAGCTCGTCATCCTTGCGATATTTTTCCGCCAAACGGGGCGAGAAAATCGCGCTGTCCGTGAGGCCGATGATTTCATCCTCGGTCTGAAAGCCGCAGCGTTTCACGAATGCCGGGTTTCCAGCCATCAAACGGCCCTCGCGGTCTTTTGCGAAGAAAAGCGTCCCCGGCAGATGGTCGAACAAGTGTCGGAATTGCCCGGACGGCAGCCCGTCCGCCCAGCGTTTGCGTTTTTCCTCTGCCGTCATCTGGCGTAATCCTACACAATAAATCCGTGATGTTACAAGCAACGCTTGCGTGAAATGAATCACATTGAATTCCGCTTCCTCCTGTAACATTGTCTCCTAAATCCTCGTAGCTCCATCGCATGAAAAAACTTTTCCTCCTCCCGCTCGGGATCCTGGCCTTGGCCATCGGCTTTTCACAAAATGTGAAACAACCCGCCCAAGAAGCCCGCCACGTGGAAATTCTTTTTTTCGGAGCGCCCACCGCGAACGGCCCTCACCACGATCCCATCGAGCGCTACCGCGTGCTCAAGAAAGCCCTCGGCGTCGACGGTATCAATCTCACTTACACCGAAGACCTCGCCGACATCCGCCGCGATGTGCTCGATCGCTATGACGGCCTGATGCTCTACGGGAATTGGAAACAAAACGAAGCCATGGACCCAGCGCAGGAAAAGGCCTTGCTCGGCTACGTCAATGACGGCGGCGCATTCCTGCCTATCCACTGCGCGTCCGCCTGCTTCGGCGGCTCCGAGGCCTTCGTCAACCTCGTCGGCGGCCGTTTCAAATCCCATGAAACCGGAGTCTTCCGCACCACCATCGCCGCAAAGGACCACCCGATCATGCGCGGCTTCGAAGGCTTTGAAACCTGGGATGAAACCTACGTCCACGACCGCTTGACCGATGACCGCACCGTCCTCCAAGTCCGTGACGCCGAGCCGTGGACCTGGGTCCGCAGCCAAGGCAAGGGCAAGGTGTTTTACACGGCTTACGGCCACGACATGCGCTGCTGGGACCAGAGCGGATTCCAAGAGCTGATGCGGCGCGCCATCCTCTGGAGCGTCGGCTCGGAAGTCCGCGGCAAGGTCGCCGCCATGCAGCTCCCCAAGCTCGAGAGCGAGGAAATGATCCTGCCCGGCTACCGCGAGCACAAGACGATCACGCAAGGCCAGAAACCTCTCTCACCCAGCGAGTCCCTCAAACTCGCACAAGTGCCTAACGGCTTCACGATTTCCCTCTTCGCCAACGAACCCGAAATCGTCAACCCCATCCACATCACTTGGGACCACCGCGGCCGCGCCTACGTCATTGAGACTGTGGACTACCCGAACAATCTCCAGGCAGGAAACATCGGGCACGACCGCATCCACATCTGCGAAGACACCAATGGCGACGGCAAGGCCGACAAGTTCACCCTCTTCGCCGACAAGCTTTCCATCCCCACCTCCGCAGTTTGCGTCAACGGCGGCCTGATCTGTACCAACGGTTCGGACATGATCTTCCTCAAGGACACCGACGGCGACGACAAGGCCGATGTCCGGCAAGTCCTTTTCACCGGCTTCAAAACTCACGACACCCACGCCGGCGTCTCGAACCTCCGCTACGGCTTCGACAACTGGATCTACGCCACCGACGGCTACGCCGGCTTCGACGGAGTGATCGGCGGGCAGCCCATGAAGTTCGACACCGGGCTGTTCCGCTTCAAGCCGGATGGCAGCCGCCTCGAGTTCCTCCAAACCACCACGAACAATACCTGGGGCCTCGGCTTCACCTCCGACTTTGACATCCTCGGCTCCACCGCGAACGGCAACCCTTCGTGGTTCTACACCTTCGCCAAAGAACTCTACGCCGGCGCTGGCCTCACTCAACCGCGCACCCCCGCCGGCGATAACAACCCCAAGTTTTTCCCCGCCTCCATGGACATCCGCCAGGTGGACCAACTGGACCGCTACACCGCCGCCGCCGGTCATGGATTCTACACATCGAACCGCTTCCCGGAAAACTACCGCGACCGCATCGCCTTCGTTTGCGAACCCACGGGAAAGCTCGTCGGCCAGTTCGAAGTCACCCCGCAGGGCGCCGACTTCGTCTCCCGCCAGCTTCCGAACAATCTCTACTCGAGTGCCGACGGTTGGTCCGGCCCCGTCTTCGCGGAAACCGGTCCCGACGGCGCGGTCTGGATCGCGGATTGGTATAACCTCATCATCCAGCACAACCCGACGCCTAACAAGATCTCCGCCGGCTACGACGCCAAGACCGGACAGGGAAATGCCTACGAGACCCCGCTCCGCGACACCTCCCTCGGCCGCGTTTTCCGAGTCTATCCCACAGGCACTCCAGACGACGCCAATCCGAAACTCATCCCCACCGACCTCGGCTCCCTGCTTGCGGGTCTGGGCCACCCGAACCTCTTCTGGAGACTCCAGGCCCAGCGCCTGATCGTCGAATCCGGATCACCCACCGCTGCCGCGAAATTGAAGGAAATCGTCAAGATTCCCGGCCAGGCCGCGATCCATGCCTTTTACGCCCTGCAAGGTCTCAGCGCGCTCGATGCCGACACCGTCAAGACCGCCCTCGCCTCCACCAGCCGTGGCCTGCGCCGTGCCGCCATTGCGAATGCCCCGCTCGACGACACTCTCGCTGCCGCTGTCATCAAGAATGATCTCATCACCGCCGCGAATTCCCGCGAGCTGGCAGAGATCTTCGTCGGACTCACCCGCATTCCCCCTTCCGAGTCCATCGGCAGAGCCCTCCACGCCACGCTGCTTGCCGGCAAGGACATGATTCTGGGAGACTCCACCCTCAACGATGCGTGGCAAATGGCCGCACGCCATCACGCGCCCGGCGTGATTCTAGCAGCCTCTACCGCCCTAGTCCCGGACACCACCAAGCCCTCGCCCAATATCCTCCCTGATCCCGGCTTCTCCGGACCCGGACTGGGCCCGTGGAGTCTGCGCTCTTATCAGGTCGAGCGCCCCGGCACCGTGGAGGTCAGCATCACCCCCGGTGGCAGAAATGGGGGCACCGCCCTCAAGATCAGCTCCCCTTTCCCCGCCGACTGCGGCGCGGGAGTCACCTTCCCAGTGAAGCCACACACCCGTTACCGCTTCGGCGGTTGGGTGCGCACCGAGAAGCTCGAAAACCGCGGTGGAAGGGGAGCACTCTTGAACATCCACGCCGGTGCCACCAGCCAAGCCGTCAGCGGCACTAACGATTGGCAGGAACTCAGCCTCGAGTTCGACAGCGGGGCCCAACAGGAAGTCCTTCTCCACTGCCTCTTCGGCGGCTATGGCGGGGGCATTGGCACCGCATGGTATGACGACCTCTACCTCGTCGAGATCGGCACCGCCGACATCTCAGCCCCGATCGAAGCCGTGGCCAAGAACTTCACCGCCAAGGGCGAGCCCGCCGCCCGCAAGGCTCTGGCCGCCGCCCTCGCGTCACGCACCGACGCCTTCTCCAAGTCCCTCGTCGCAGCCCTCGGCACCGCCCCGGTCGAGGTCAAGGCCCTCGTCCGCAAGAATCTTCCCATCCCCGCCGTCCACGAGCGTGGCCTCGCCGTTTACGGGCGCACCTGCATCGCCTGCCACGGCCCCGAGGGCAAAGGCGTCCCCGGCGCGTTTCCCCCGCTCGACGGCTCCAGCTGGGCCACTGGCGATCCCAGCATCCCCGCCCGCATCCTTCTGCTAGGGCTGCAGGGCCCCATCGAAGTCTCCGGCCAAAAGTTCGAGAACATCATGCCTCCCCACACCGATCTCAAGGACGGTGAAATCGCCGATGTCCTCACCTACGTCCGCCAAAACTGGGGCAACGACGCCACTCCCGTCACCGAGGACCTCGTCAAACAAACCCGCGCCAAGTTCGCCAGTCGTGGCAAGCCATGGACCGCTGCGGAGCTGAAATGAGTTATTTACGGACTGCCTCGTTTCCCGCTTACTCCAAACCATGTTCGCCACCACCCTTCTCGCGTTCTCCGCCTTACTCATCCCCACCGCTCTAGCAGCCGACGCGATGTCGCCCGTGGACCCCGCCGCTTACAAGGCTCCCGTCCGCGTCGCCTGCATCGGTGACAGCATCACCCAGGGTTCCGGAGCAGCGAAAGGGAAGTCCTATCCATCCCAACTCCAGGAACTGCTCGGTGCCTCGTGGCAGGTTGGAAATTTCGGCGTGAGCGGCCGCACCCTTTTGAAAAACGGCGATTTCCCCTACTGGAAGGAAAACGCCTATCAGCAAGCGCTCCGGTTCAAGCCGGACGTCGTCATCATCATGCTCGGCACCAACGACACCAAGCCGCAGAATTGGAAGCACGAAGCGGAGTTCGTGGCCGACTACACCGAGCTCGTGAAATCCTTCCATGCCCTGGAAAGCAAGCCGCGGATTTACGTTTGCCGCCCCTGCCCCGTGCCCGAACCCGGCAACTACGGGATCAATGAAGCCAACGTGAAAGAGGAAATCAAACGGATCGACGCTCTCGCCACCGGGATGAAACTCGGAACCATCGACATGCATGCCGCCCTCGTCGACCAGCCCCAGCTTCTGCCCGACCGGGTCCACCCTAACACCGAAGGCGCGGCTGAAATGGCCGAGGCCGCATTTACCGTCCTCACGGGAAAGCAAGCCGCCGTCGTCAAGTAGCCTCGCACTCTAGCGAGATCCATTAGATCCGCTTGCGCACCACCTGCCCGCCCGACATTTCCGCCAGAGTCGCAAGCAAGGGTGGCACACGCTTCCCCAGCGTGTGGACATAGAACTTCGCCTTCCGGGCGACAACTTTACGCGCCAATTCCTTGATGACGCGCTCGTCGGTCGGATCGTCAAAATCGCAGAACCAGTAGATCGCATCCGTCCGCATCAAATCCACCATGCATTCCAACGCCGACGGGGCATCGCGCGTCCAGCCGATGAACGCGGAATGCGGCCGCTCCGCCAAGGTCGGGACTTGCGGAATGTGTCTTTCCGGGCTGAAGGGATTCACCCGCGACGACGGGGCACAGTAAAACCACGGGCAAGCGGCCACCCGATCCATCGAGCAGCCGTTCACTTCCACAAAGTAGGCCGCAGAGAAATCACGGGTGATTTCCGCCCGCAAGGCAGCCAGATAGGGAGTCATGCTCCGACTATTATCCAGCACCACCGTGAGTCGCGCCGCGGTGACGGTGGAGTCGTAGATCTTGCCCTCTTTCTGCGCCTCGCCCTCATCGCTGGATTTCCACGTGCCCATCGCGACAGCTTCTGCGGCGGCGAGCGATTTGCGAACCCGCTCAAACTCTGCTAGACAGGTCTCGATGTGTTTCTCGCCAGCCTTGTCCGCCAACTTGCCTGCGCGAAATTTCTCGAACACCCGGAGCCGGGCCCTGTCCGTAGTGAGGGCCATGTAGTCATACTCCAAGGTGAATCCGGCGCCGGTCTCGCCGACGACGGCGCTTGCCCGTTGCGCGAAGTCTGCCTTTAACCAATCGAAGAGCTTCTGGGTATATTCCGCGATGCTCTGGTCATCCCAGCGGCCAGTGCCTTCCGCAGCTACGGATCGCCCCGCCAAGCCAGCCGCCACGGCCCCGCACCCGAGGCGCAGCCATCCACGGCGAGGATAGACCGCCGGCCCATTTCTAAGAATCATGATCGATGAATGTCACCCCCTTCATTCTGGCCAGTCAAGGCTCGGATGAAACCGATCACTCCGGCCAGACGATGACCGGCGGCTTGCCGCCCCAGATCGGATGCGCGGGATCTAGCAAATCCTTCCCTTCAAACATCACCTTCCCTGACTGCCCGTCGATCGGCAGGGATTTCACACTGTTGTCCGTGAACAGGATCACGGCTTTCCCACCGAATGGCAGCGGATCAAAACGCATGGCACCCGGAATCAGCGGTGTCATGGCGAGCGGACGAGCCACCTTGTCGGTGGTGAGTAAATTCTCCACATACGCGAACCCGCACTCGCCGGGCTCCAAGGCATGAGCGCCTTGGAAATCGTTGTCCGGCTTATGGGTGCCTTTGATATGCGCGTAGAAAGGCGTTTCCGACTGGACGATTCCGGCACGGATGAGCTGGCGAAAGCGGGCATTGGACGAGTTCCCGGAGACGATCCCGGTGTCAGTCGCCTCGGCCACAGCCTTCGCGGTGGCATCGGTTGGAAAGCTGCCGTATTCCGTCTCGAATTCGAAAAGCGCCAACCCGAAGGATCGCGCATTGCTCACCGCCTCCGTTTGATCCGCCTTCTTCCGCTGGCGGATCACCATGGGAGCAGCGAGCCCGCTGAGCATGGCAATGGCCATGATCGCGAACCCGAGATAGCCTGTGATCAATCCCGCAAGCGCCAGGCCGCCACCGGTCTTGGCCCCACCGGAGCGTTTGATATCTCCTAACGAAAGGTGGCCACAAATCACGGCCGGAATGGCTGTAAACCCGCAAGTGACGAACGTAAGAACCCCCAACACCAAACTCCAAACCCCCAGCGTGGAAGTGCTCGCAACCGGAACCGCCCCGGGAATCTGTGGCGGAGCATTGCCAGCGATCCCCGGAACCGCAGCCAAGGGCAGCCACCCGGCTGCGCCCTCATACCACGCCATGTCCGTCGGTTGATAGCTGCCGTTCGCGAGGCCCGCGCGCACTTGATCAATGGCG
>JAYWDF010000082.1:0-7590 GCA_043779985.1 Akkermansiaceae bacterium
CCCGATGATGCCGCCCGGGCCGCATGCATTCCGGCGTAAGCTCCGCGGCAGCGCCTGCGAATCAGTCACCGACCGGGAGTCCGAATACCCGACTACCACGACCGCGGGATAGCCGCCGATCTCGTGGGGATTCCAGAGAGGCTTCGAGTTATGCTTGGGACTCAATGGAAGAGCGGATGTTGGCGAATGTCACCAAGCTTCCCCGTGGTCCTATAAATGGATCGAATATTCACTCAGCCGCGGGCGCGGACGGATGGAATTCTGTTGATCACTCACACCCTGAGTGGCTTATGGATTTGGAAATTTCGTTTGCAGCCAATGCTCGAGAAGTTGTGGCCACTGCTCGAGATCCCCTTTCCCGTGCAATCCGTAGCCATGGCCGCCTTTTTCAAAGAGATGGAGCGAGACTGGAACCGCATTTGCCTTACAGGCCATGGCGAATGAAAGACTGTTCCGGCAGTCCACCATGTCATCCGAGGTGCTGAGTAGAAAAACCGGAGGGGTCTCTTGGCTGACAGCGCGTTCAGTAGAGCATTTCTCGACCAGTATTGCATCTGGCGTTGTTCCAAGGAGATTCTTGCGAGATCCGGCGTGCGATATGGATGCGTCCATGGAAATCACGGGATAGATGAGGATCGAAAAATCCGGTCGGCAGTTTTGCTCATCAACAGAGTCCTTGGTTTCTTGCGGAAAAGTGTCGTTGAATCGAGTGGTGCAAAGGCTGGCGAGATGACCGCCGGCGGAGAATCCCATGATTCCGACTTTCTTGGGATCGATTCCCCATTCAGTGGATTTGGCACGGACGGTGCGAAGCGCGCGGCGCGCATCAAGAAATGGAACCGGATATTGATACCCGAATGCAGCGTTTCCGCTGACGCGGTATTTGACGACGATGCCGGCGATGCCGCGCGCGGCTAGCCATTTGGCAATCTCGTGGCCTTCGTGATTCGCGGCCAGAATGCCGTAGCCGCCCCCGGGCAAGATGACCACAGCCGCTCCAGTGCCCTGGCCATTTTGCGGCAAGTATACTTGGTATTGCGGGACTTCGATGTCGCTCAGGCGACCACCTTCACCGGCCTTTTCGGTTCCCGCGGGTGGCTGCCTGGCACCAGGGGCTTCGTTTGGCCAGAGATTGGTCCATTCGGCATTGGCCAGTGAGACAAGAGAAATGAGCGTTAGGGCGATTCGGAACATTGACTCAGGAGTTTGAGGGTGGTGGGAGAAAGGCGACTACTTGGAAACTTTGATTCTAGCCGGGACATCTTTAATTGCGATGCCTGCCTTTGTGAGTGAATCCCAGACTTTAAGCAGTCGATCCAAGGGAATGTCCTTATCTGCCTCGAGTTCAAGTTTGCGGCCCGGATTCTGTTTCTGATAGGCAGCAAGATAGGACTCAAGTAATCCGTCCGGGACCGCGAGTGAATCCAGGGTAATATTTCCGAGCGAATCCAAGGCAATGGTCGAACGCACGTCTGCGACCGTGTCGGACGGAATTTCGTGGACGGTTGGAAGTTCGATCCGGAGAACGTCACGCGGTTTTTTAAACGCAGTCGAGACAATGAAAAAGACCAGCAGAACAAAGAGGATGTCGATCATCGGAATGACCGCTACCTGGCTACGGGTGGTTTTGGGACGATGAAAGCGCATGGAAAATCAAGTATTGGAGTTCGGCTTTTCGCAAACGACTGAGAGGCTGCTGAGGAGAGACTCCAAGCGGCCGGTTAGTTTCTCAATGTGGCGGATAAAGTAGCCGTGGGCGACCACGCAGGGGACAGCAATGGCAAGACCGATGATCGTGGTTGTGAGTGCCTCTGCGATTCCCCGGGCGATTGCAAGATGGTCGGAGTTATCTCCCAAGCCTTGAAAAATCCGAACCAGCCCTGAAGCGGTGCCAAGGAGCCCGAGGAGTGGCGCAATGGTGATAATGGTATCGAGCACTGCAATTCCGGCATGTAGGTGCAGGGTTTCTTCGCGTGCTGCCGATTCCACCGCATGAGTGATCTCACTGCGTGATTTGCCGCGATGTTTGAGCACCACGGCTGAGAGCCTCGCGAGGGTGCTTTCTCCCTTCTCAAATTCCCGGAGGACCGGCCCAGTGCTGTTGGCGATGACGTGTTCTTGAAATTGGGATACCTCGCGGGCAAGGGCTTTGGGAATCACGCGCCGGCTCGAGAGGGAAAGGATCTTATAGAGGATCGCCATCATTCCTGCCACCGATGTGATGCCAAGCGGGATCATGAAGACCCCGCCCTTTTCGAGGAATTCCCATGCGATCCGGAGTCCTCCGAGATCATTGCTTGCAAGCAGGGTGGTGATAGTGGTTGTCATTGGGAAAATATCAGAAGTAAAAGTTGAAAATCATTTCGAGAGGCTCTTTCTCGAAATCCTTCTTTAGAGTGTTAGGCATCGGAGGGAGATTCGCGTCGCGAATGGAATTGAGGGTGAAGCCTTTTTGGACCTCTCCGGTTTCCATGTCGCCTACAAACTGGACCGTCCGCACCCGGCCACTCGCTTCGACGAAGAACCTGACGGTCAGGAATCCCGGGGTGATGAAATCGCGGTGCCTCACGCAGTTGCGCTGCCACTCTTGTTCGACTGCGCGGCTGACGATGGCTTGGTAGCGGCCAAGGGGGGAGTCCGTCACATCCAAAGCGCTGCGTCCGGTGCGCGAGATGGATCCGACAATCGCGGTCTTGCGTTGATAACCTTGAAAGGGGTGCGGGTTTTCGGTCTGCGTAGGGGCGGGCTTGGGCGTGGGGGATTGAGTGGCCGCAGTCTGGGTGCTCCCGTCAGTGAGAGGCTCGGCAGGCGTGGGTTTGAAATTCTCTTTTTCTGCGGGATTTCGCGGCACGAACACGTCCACGGGGTTAGGTCCGTCAAGCAAGGGTGCCCGCGCTGTCGGAGTTGGTTGCGACGCATGGTTTGCGGACGAGTTCATTGAATCGGCAGGGGGGGACGGGTCGGCGACGGTCGAGTCGGGCGACGGGGGATGGGGCGAGGATGTCGGCAATTCCTGCGAATCGGTAGTCGGCTGATCGGCGGAGCTGCCGTCTTGATAATCGCTTGCGGTCGTTTCCAGTTCGTCGGGATTGCGGGGGTCGATGCCCGCTTGTGAAGGCAATGGTGCAGCGTTTGGATTACTCGCACGGTCGCTGGTCGCGCGGGTGTTCCGTTCGCCCATCAAGGTGGAGGGAACCACGGTGGAGGAAGCTTGGTCCGCAGTGGTCCGCGAGAAATGGGTCTTGCCCGCCGGAGCGACCGCCACCCCTGCGCTTGCGCTGGGTGTGGCGGTCGTCGGGAATATTGTGACGACGGTTTCGTTCGCAACAGCGGTTGTGGAGACGGGCGATTTCCGTTCAAACGTCTTCGAACTCAACGAGACAAACCCCGCCGCCAGAAGGATGCATCCGTTGACTACCAACGACAGCCCCAGCGCGATCGCCCACAGGCGACCGTCCTCCCGTCGCCCGGTTGGAGCCATCGATCTCATTGTCAACACGGCAAGCCTTGTCGGGAATGGCGACGGACGCAATCCGGTAAATTTGTAAGAGCGCCGAGAATAGGTCCAGCATGGCAGGTTCTCGATCTAAAGTTGTGGATCTTGGGCAACTTTGAGTAAAATTGCCAATTTTCAGAACTTTTCAGGTGTCGAAAAGGTTAAAATTGGACCATTGAGGGGTTTTTTGGTTGCGCTTGGCCCGATCATAACCCATGTTTCGACCGCCAACCTGCATTTTATGAGCAAAAACCAAATGGACGGAGCGCAAGCGCTCATCAAGACTCTCGATGACCTCGGCATCGAATATATTTTCGGCTACTCCGGTGGAGCTGCCATTCCGATCTTCGACGCGCTCGAGACCGTTAAAACCAAGATGAAGTTCATCCTCGTCCGCCACGAGCAGGGCGCAGTTCACATGGCAGACGGCTATGCACGCGCCACCGGCCGCCCGGCTGCCGTGCTCGTGACTTCCGGTCCCGGTGCGGGCAATACCGTCACCGGCCTGATGACCGCGATGATGGATTCGGTCCCGATGCTCGTCATCACCGGTCAGACGGTTACCTGGATGCTCGGCAAGGACGCCTTCCAAGAAGCCGATATTTTCGGCATCACCATCCCGGTGGTGAAGCACAACTATCTGGTCAAGGACACCAACTCCCTCCCGCGCATCGCCCGCGAGGCCTATCATATCGCCACCACCGGTCGTCCGGGCCCCGTGCTCATCGACGTGCCCAAGGACATCTCCCAAGGTCCGTTCTCTGGCGAAATGAACCCGCCCTTCAACCTCCCGGGCTACGACCCGACCAGTGCCTTCAAGATCTGCCCGAAAGCGATCAAGCGCGCCACCGACATGATCGCTCAAGCCAAGCGCCCGGTGATCCTCGCCGGCCAAGGCTGCATGATCGCCCGCGCCGACAAGGAGCTCATGCACTTGGCGGAGACTCTCAATTGCCCGGTTACATCGACCCTGCTCGGCAAGGGCGTTTTCCCGGAAAACCACCCGCTCTCGCTCGGCATGCTCGGCATGCACGGCACCGCCTACGCCAACAAGGCGATGGTCGAGTGCGACTTGCTGATCAACGTCGGCTCGCGTTTCGATGACCGGATCATCGGCCAGCCCTCGAAATTCTGCGCCACCGCCAACATCATCCACATCGACATCGACCCAGCGGAAATGGGCAAAATGGTCCGAGCCCACGTCGAAATCGTCGGCGACGCCAAGGCCGCGCTCAGCGAGATCAACGAGAAAATCGGACCCCTCGAAACCACCGAGTGGATCGCCAAGCTCGACGGCTACAAAAAGAAATTCCCGCTGAGCTACAAGAAACAAGGCGGCCTCCGGATGCAGCAAGTCATCGACGAGCTCTACCACCTCACCGAGGGCAAAGCCATCGTCTCCACGGACGTCGGCCAGCACCAGATGTGGGCCGCGCAGTTTTACAAGAACCACGAGTCCTACCACTGGCTCTCCTCCGGTGGAGCCGGCACGATGGGCTTCGGCTTCCCTGCCGCCATCGGCGCGCAGCTCGCCTGCCCGGACAAGATGGTCATCTCCATCTCCGGCGACGGCGGATTCCAAATGACCTTGTTCGAGCTCGCCACCGCCGCGATCCACAAGCTGCCGATCAAGATCGTCGTTCTGAACAACCACTACCTCGGCATGGTCCGCCAGTGGCAGGAGCTCTTCTACGACGACCGCACCTCCGGCGTGGATCTCGTGGGAAATCCGGATTTCTGCAAACTCGCAGCCGCTTACGGCATCCCGTCGGTGCACATCAAGCGCCCGGCCGATGTCACCAAGCAGCTCGAAAAGGCTCTCGCTTATAATGACGGCCCCATCCTCATCCACGCCGAGTGCGTTAAGACCGACAACGTCTTCCCGATGATCCCCGCCGGGGCCGCCCTCGAAGACATGATCACCGAAGCCCCGAAGACCAAGATGGCCAAGCCCGTCGGTTCCACGTGATCCAACGGAATCTCAAATCTGAAATTTCAAATCCCAAATCTCCATCCCATGCCTTCCATCGTCACCACTGACACCCCCGTTTCCGCTCCGACGATCCCGCGCGGCCCGACTCACACGCTCTCCGTGCTCGTCAGCAACGAGCCCGGCGTCCTGATGCGGATCTGCCAGGTCTTTTCCCGCCGCGGCTTCAACATCGACTCCCTCGTCGTCTCCGAAGGCCGCAACGTGAACTTCTCCCGCATGACCATCGGCATTTCCGGTGATCCAGAGGGGCTTTCGCAAATCATCATGCAGGTCGGCAAGCTCATCGACGTGATTCATTGCTCCGAGCACGACAGTGAAGATGCCGTCGTCAAAGAGTTGATCATGGTCAAGTTCCTCGCCAACGAGGCCCAGCAAACCCAAGCCTTGCAAATCATCGAGCACTTCGGCGGCAAAACCGTCGATCTTACGCCCAGTTCCATGATCGCGCTCGTTTCCGGAAACTCGTCGAAAATCGATGCGGCCATCAGCATGTTCTCGCAATTTGAAATTATCGAGACCGTCCGTACCGGCAAGGTCGTGATGGCACGAGGCGAACAGCCGACGTAACGGCGATCACCGGTCGCCGCGGCCGCGTTTTCACTCCAGGCAATTCTCCGACGGATCGGGAATTACCTGGAGTTTTTTTGTGCCCGCGTTTCCAGACATGGACAAGGCCGCGACGAATGAATCCGCGGCATGAGGCGAAATGTGCATATTTTTGAATTGGCCCGGGCTGTGCTGATGGAGGCAGACGAACTTGTTTTGTCACCCCCTATTTAGGCGAGCCGTGGTTGACGCAAATGTCACCCGAATTTCCTGCCAGCCCTTCGAGTGGGAGTTTTGAATGCCTGCCAATGCACCCGATCAATCCCACGCTCTCCGCCTAATATTCGATACTCAATAGCAAATAATCATGAAACTAGCTACATCACTTACAACTCTGGCGTTCGCCACATCGGTCTCTCAAGGGGCATACACTTTCAGTGGAAGCTCCATTACTGAGAACTTTAATGGATTGCCAACCACGACAATCGCCAGTGTCTTTTCTAATACTGTTGGAACTCAGGCCGCTATTAGTGGCACCGGTTTTGTTGGCACGAAGCTCAGCGGAAGTGGGACTGCAGCAACAGGTCTCACGGTGGACGCTGGGGGAGGAACTAGCGGTGCCATCTATAGTTATGGCACAGGTACGGCAACAGATCGAGCACTTGGAACTCTTGCTTCAGGTACAAATGTCATGGGATTCGGTTTCGAACTGATAAATTCGACGCCCACGCTTACCATCACCGATATCACCATCTCGTTCACACAAGAAAACTGGCGGAATTCAACTTCTGCAGTTAATACGACCGCTGCGTCCTATACCACAGGGGCCGCAGCCTCCACAACGTTCTTGACTGAGGCAACTGGTTTTACGGCCGCGAGCGCACTGAGTCTTGTGGGTCCTGCTGCGGTCACAACTCAGACGGCACTGGATGGAAATGCAGTAGGCAACCAAGCGGCGAGAACCTTGACCGTCAGCGGCTTAAGCATTCTACCAGGGCAGAGCTTCTATCTCCGCTGGCTAGACGCTAATGATGCTGGCAACGATGCCGGGCTAGCGATGGATAATCTCTCGCTTTCTTTTGTAACCGTCCCCGAGCCGAATGTCGCCGCCCTTCTCGGTGGCTTGGGCGTTCTGGGCCTCCTCCGCCGCCGGCGTTAAAATTCTCTCCCCCGCCCCCCCCAACCTTGGGAAGGCTCGGTAGCCCTTCCGGGCTTCCGGGCTTTTTTATTCCTTGGAGCGCGTTTCCGGAGTGCGCGAAGCTCTGCTCGCGCCTGAGGTAGTTTCGGCTCTGCCGGATGCGGGGCGGAGCTCTTCCCCGTGATAGACAAGAACGAGAGCTCCGCGCCGCATGGAGCAGAGCTTCCATCCCCCGCTGGCGGCAGCAGAGCGTGCCGCACTCCGAGGGATTTCACGCTTCTTCTCCGCGCAGGATGCGCTGGCCCTGGCGGATGTAGGCGATGCTGGACCAAATCGTGAATACCCCGGCGACGATGCACGGATACACCGGCGAAATGTCCGTCAAGCGCAGCATCACCCAGCCGATCGCGAACATCT
>JAYWDF010000083.1:0-7588 GCA_043779985.1 Akkermansiaceae bacterium
ATGCTGCGGCGCACTCGGTGCCTGCTCGTAGCCGGGCGGAGCCGCTGGCGGCGCGGGATACGGCGCCTGAATCAAGATGCGACACGATGGACAAGGCCCGGTAATTCCTGCGAGACTGGCAGGGACAGTCAGCTGAATGTTGCAAGCAGGACACAGGAATGTGATGGAGTCATTTGCCATTCGGATTGAGCCGATACCTACTCAAATTCCCTAGGGGCGTCAATACTTCAGATAGGTTAACGATCGCTTGAATGCCTGAAGATCAGGCGGCGTGGCGCAAGAGCGCGACGAGCACGCCCTGAATGATGAGTTCCTGCGCGGGAATCAGATCCGGGAAGTCCGCATTTTCGGCGCGGAGGAAGGGTTTCCCCTTTTCCACCAAGTAGCGCTTCAAGGTGGTTTCCCCATCGATCAGCGCCGCCACGATATCGCCTTTCCGCGGTTCGCGGAATTCGAGAATCACGGTGTCGCCGCTGCAGATATGGGCGTCGATCATGGAATCTCCGCGGACTTTGAGGGC
This sequence comes from Akkermansiaceae bacterium, assembly GCA_043779985.1. Lineage (GTDB taxonomy): Bacteria > Verrucomicrobiota > Verrucomicrobiia > Verrucomicrobiales > Akkermansiaceae > Luteolibacter. Next base: position 521 of record JAYWDF010000083.1, read on the forward strand.
GAAGGTGCGGGCGTGACGCGGAATTCCCAAAGCGGTGATGTCCACGGAAATGCAGCCTTGGCGCTCCTGTTCCACGTCCTGGGACATGCCCGCGGCGATGCTGCCGAAGATGGGGATGTCGAGGATCTCCCCGCGGTCGAGTTCGTCAGGGAAAATGACGGCGCGTGCCTTGCCAGGCAATCGCTGGATCACGCCCTTACGCTCGAGCGCGCGCAGGTGACTCATCGCGGCCGTTTGACTGGCGAAGTTGAAAAAGTGCTGAATTTCGCGAGTCGAGGGCATAATGCCCGTTTTGCGTTGTGAGTTCCGCAAGTAGTCCAGGATCTCCTGTTGGCGTTGGGTGAGTAGGGCGTGCATCGGTTTATGAACAGTGTTCCTTCGAACAAAGCGTGTGATAGCTGCCGGTTCAAGCTAAATTTTCCGGCCTGCCGATTTTAAAGCCGCCGCGGGAGATGCCGCTCGCATTTTGACGGGCGCGCGATTAGTTCCAGCCCGTGCAGGGCGATGGGAATACTGGAGAGCGACCGAAGGTGGTTTTTACGTGGCTGTGGATTGTGTTTTTTTTACATGGAATGACGCCTGGCTTTTGGCTGCCGGCTCTGACAAATATCCTTAAGGCCCAAGGACTGGGTTCGTGGGTGGCGCTGGTGTTTGTGGTGCCCCCGATTTGCGCGCTGGTTTCGCCGTTGATCGGGGGAGCGCTGGCCGACCAGCGCATCGCCGCGAACCGGCTTTTTGTTTGGTCGTCGTTCATCGGTGCCGGGACGCTGCTGATCGCGTTCGCGACGCTTGATGCCGGATGGAATCCGTGGTGGTTCGTGGCCTTCTTGGGGGCCTACTCGCTGTTCTCAGGGCCGTCGTGGGGGCTTCTGACGACCGTTGCGCTTACGAACCTGCCCCATGGCGAGCGGCAATTCCCGCTGGCCAGGCTGGGGGCGACATTGGGCTGGATGGTTGCGGGGGTGATGACAAGCTACGTACTCCATGCGGACACGAGCCCGGTTGCTGGCTACGCCTCGGCCGCTGCGCGTTTTTTAGGTGGGGTGGCGGCGTTCATGTTGCCTCACACGCCGCCTTTGGGTCGGGGAAATTCTTGGAAAAGTCGGCTAGGGCTGGATGCGTTCCTGTTGATGAAACAGCGCGATCATTGCGTCTTCTTTGTGGTGACTGCGTTGTTTTCCGTGCCGCTTACGGCGTTTTACATGTATGCGCCGGAGTTGCTCAAGGTTTTGGGCGATGCGCATGCCACCGCGACCATGACGATCGCCCAGGTCTCGGAAGTGGCTGCGATGCTGCTGGTGGGATCGGTGATGATGCGCTTCCGGGTGAAGGCCGTCCTATTGTGGGCGCTGGGACTCTCCGTTCTGCGCTTCGGGATGAGCGCTTATGCCGGCGCCACGGGTTCGATCAATTGGCACATCGCGGGGATCGCCCTGCACGGGATGTGTTATACGTTCTATTTCATCACGGCGCAGGTCTTTCTCGACCGGCGGGTGGATCCCGGCCTGAAGGGGCAGGCACAGGGCTTGTTGTCATTGGTTTCCAGCGGGCTGGGTCCCTTGCTGGGCGCCTTGGTGTGTGGAGGACTGAGGAATTATTACGTCACTCCGGACGGCCATGGCTGGCAGGGGTTTTGGTTGGCGCTCGCGGCCATGATCGCCCTGTGCTTCGGGATTTTCGCAGTCTTTTACCGGGGCCTTGGGGAACGCTCGCCGCGCTTGGAAGACTGATGGTCCATGGGAAAAACCTGTGCGCCCGGGTGCAGGAAGGTGAAAGGGGCGGAATTCGGCTTTTAGCGGCACCGGGCGTAGGCCATTCATGCGGTAGGCATTTGTTCTTCCTCCCGTTCCCGCTTGACGCTCTTTCCCGACTCCTTCTAGCTTTCCGCAGCGAGATGCGTCCCGTCGGACCTGCCTCCGCCCATCAAACTCCCAACCTTCTTTTATCGTGGAACTCCAGGAAATCCGTCGAATCGTCGAACTCATGAATGAGCACGGGCTCACCCACTTCGATCTCACCAAGAAGGACTTCCATCTCAAGCTGAAAAAAGGCGCGGATCTCGACGACCTCCGCGGTCTCCTGGCCGCGCTCCCCGCTGCACTAGCCCCGGCGCAGGCACCTGCTGCAGCCATCGCCGCACCGGCTTCCGCCGCGGCGGCGGCCCCTGTCGCCGATGGCGCGGAAATCACCTCGCCGATGGTGGGCACCTTCTACACCAAGCCGGCCCCGGATTCCCCGAACTTCGTCGAAGTCGGCTCCACCGTCTCGGTCGGACAGACGCTTTGCATCATCGAAGCCATGAAGGTCATGAACGAGATCAAAGCCGAGCGCTCCGGCACCATTTGTGCCCTCGTTGCCGAAGACTGCACGCCGGTCCAATACGGTGACGTCCTTTTCCGCATCAAGTGAGATGCCGGTTTTCTGCCCGGGAAATTGAAAACTGAATTCTAGCAACCTCTCTTCATGTTCAAGCGTGTCCTAGTCGCCAATCGCGGTGAAATCGCCCTTCGCATCATTCGCGCCTGCCGCGAGCTCGATGTGGAATCCGTCGCCGTTTACTCCGAAGCTGACGTGGATTCCATGCACGTTCAGCTCGCTGACGAGGCGGTCTGCATCGGCCCCGCATCCAGCAAGGAGTCGTACCTCAAGATCGATCGTATCATCGCCGCCGCCGAGATCACCGGCGCGGATGCGATCCACCCCGGCTACGGATTTCTCTCGGAAAACGCCCGCTTTGCCGAGATTTGCGCCAGCTCCGGCATCACCTTCATCGGCCCGTCCCATCAGGTCATCTCCATGATGGGTGACAAGGCGACGGCCCGCGCCACCGCCATTGCCAACGGCGTTCCCATTACTCCCGGTTCCGACATCATGCCGGACGCGGAGACCGCCCTGATCGAGGCGAAGAAAATCGGCCTCCCCGTCATGATTAAAGCCACCGCCGGCGGTGGTGGCCGCGGCATGCGTCCTTGTTTCAAAGAGGAAGAATTCATCAGCCTGTTCCAAGCCGCGTCTAACGAGGCAATCGCCTGTTTCGGCAACGGTGCCTGCTATCTTGAAAAACTCGTTCTCAATCCACACCACGTCGAGTTCCAGGTCATCGGCGACTCCCATGGGAATTTCATCCACCTCGGTGAGCGCGACTGCTCGATGCAGCGCCGCAACCAGAAGATCATCGAAGAATGCCCGTCGCCGCTGCTCACCCCCGAGCTCCGCGCCCGGATGGGCGAGGCCTCGGTGAATCTCATCAAAAACATCGGCTATCAGAACGCCGGCACCATCGAATACCTTGTCGACGAAGCGGCCGAGAATTTCTATTTCATGGAAATGAACACCCGGATCCAGGTCGAACACCCGGTCACCGAGGAAGTCATGGGCTGCGAGCTCATCAAGGAGCAAATCCGCGTCGCCGCCGGCGAGCCGCTCTCCCACCACGTTCTCCAAGCCCAGCCTCGCGGCCACTCCATCGAGTGCCGGATCAATGCCGAGGATCCATTTAACAATTTTACCCCCAGCCCCGGCACCATCAGCCTTTGGTATGCACCCGGCGGCAAGGGCGTGCGCGTGGATACCCACGTCTATTCCGGCTACACCGTGCCGCCGCATTACGACTCGATGATCGCCAAGCTCATCGTCACCGGTGCCACCCGGACCATCGCCATCGCCCGCATGAAGCGTGCCCTTGGCGAGTTCATGATCCGCGGCATCAAGACGACCATCCCGTTTCAGCAGGAAATCATCGCCCACCCCGACTTCGCCGCCGGGACCTATGACATCGGTTGGGTTGCGAGGTACATGGAAGAGCGCGTGAAGTGAGTGGAAATAGGTCCGCTGCGACCTGTATGACTTATGAATGACCCGCGGCTCTATTGCATTCTCGACCTCGGCTACACCTCCGAGGAAAACGCCGGGGCTGTAACGAGCGCTTTGTTAGCCGGCGGCGCGGATCTCCTCCAGCTCCGCGCGAAAGGGCAGGATCTCGCCACCATCGAGCGGGTTGCCCGCCGTCTTCTTCCCCTCTGTCGGGCCGCCGGAGTACCTTTCATTCTCAACGATCACCCGGCCCTCGCCGCCGCCATCGATGCGGATGGCGTCCACATCGGCCAAGACGATGGATCCCTCGCCGCCGCCCGCAAGCTCATGGGACCCGGCAAGCTCATCGGTCGCTCCACCCATTCACTCGATCAAGCCCGCGCCGCCCTTGCGGAAGGTTTTGACTGCATCGGTTTCGGCCCGCTTTTTCCTACTCCGACTAAAGCCGGACGCCCTGCCATCGGCCTTCAGGACGTCGCCATCATGGAGCGCGACGTCGGTGCGCATATACCCGCCTTTTGCATCGGCGGCATTACCCCGGAGACCCTTCCCCAAGTTCTCGCAGCCGGAGCCCGACGCGTCGTCATCGTCTCCGCGCTCCTCCGGGCCGCCAACGTCGAGCACGCAACCCAAGCCGCAGTCGCCGCCTTGCGCCCGTAGGCATTCACTCTCATCCCATCTAACACCATGTCCAACTCCACTTCCATTCCCCGGATCGTCATCGGCGGCACCATCGCCATCGACCATGTGAAAACTCCTGAAGCCGAAGCCCAGAACCTCCTTGGCGGTTCGGCAGCCTACGCGGCCCTCGCGGCTTCGTTTTTCAGCCGTCCCGTCGATCTGATCGGCATCATCGGCCACGACTTTCCACAGGAACATCTCGAAATGTTAGAGCTGCGGGGAGTCTCGCTCGGCGGCGTCGAGCGGTCGGAAAATGAATCCTTCACTTGGTCCGGGGAGTACCACGCGAACATGAACGACCGCACCACCCACCGCGTGGGCCTCAATGTGTTGGAAAACTGGCAGGTCAAGGTCCCCGCCGCCTCCGCCGCCTCCCCGATCGTGGTGCTCGCGAACATGTCCCCCGACAACCAGCTTGAGATGCTCCAGCAATGCCGCAGCGAGGGCGCCGACGGCTCACAGGGCCAAGGCTTCGTCATTGCAGACACCATGGATTTGTGGATTGAGATCGCCAATGACCGCCTCCACCAAGTGCTGCCCCACCTTGATCTCTTCGTCCTCAACGAGGGCGAGGCCCGCGATCTTGCCGGCACCTCCAACCTCGTCAAAGCCGGACGGATCCTGTTGGCAAAAGGCCCCCGCAACGTCGTCGTCAAGCTCGGCGAATTCGGTGCGATGCTGTTCTCAGAGAATGGCGAAATTTTCCGCTGCTCCGCCTATCCGCTAGAAACCGTCGCGGATCCAACGGGAGCCGGTGACACTTTCCTTGGCGGCATGGCCGGCTACCTCGCATCACAAGGCCACCCGCCGTATGATGCGCCGATGCTCCGCCAAGCCATCATCCATGGTTCCATTCTCGCCTCCTTCACCTGCGAGGCCTTCTCCACCCGGCGTATGGAAAGCCTCGCCGCCGGCGAGCTCGACGCGCGGATCCAGGAATTCCGCGCAGTCACCCATTGGTGAACGGGCACCGGAAAAGGGCGCGACTTCGCTCCCGGACAAAATCCAAGTGACGTGATTGGGCGTGCGGAATTCATTCCGCACGCTTTTTGCTGCGGGCGTGGTAGGTGCCGCGGCTCAGCCGTGCACAAGGAGCCTCCATCCGCTCGGTCGGGTCGTCTCAACCCTTGAATCCAAGCGTGAAATCGAGGCTGGTCAGGTGTTGGAATCGGGTGGTTTTACAGCAAATCCCCACCCCCCCCCATTAAGGGGGAGTGGTATGCTAAGTGATTGATTGCGGATCAAGAAGGGCATTTCTTTCAGCTTTGGCAGAGGTCTCCCGACTCTGCAAATCCCATCAAGCCCTCCGATCTATCCAATTCATGAAACCCAAAAATAAATCCCACCAGCCTCTTGGCCTCATCGTCGTCGGCTTTGCCGCAGCCGCCCTTTCGCCGCTCGGCACGCAGACCGCCCAAGCCGCCACCAAAACTTGGAATGGCGGCACTGCCGGCAACCTCCAAACCTGGAACACCGCTGGAAACTGGAACGGCGCCGCCCTTCCTGTGAACGGCGATGTTCTGCAAATCAACGTCACCACGGGTGCTAATTTTCCCATCATTACCTCCGCTAACGCCGCAGCCTTCACGCCGGGTGATGTGTCCATCGGCACCGCTGCAACCAACACAGGCCGCCTTGATATCCGGTCCGGCACATTGGTGCAGAGCGTCGTCACGGCGGCAGCTGGGCAATGGTTTTTCGTGGGAGGAGCCACCTCCAACGTTGCCGGCGGCACTGGGTTTTTGAATATCGCGGACACGTCCGGAACAGGCGGCACGCTGACGGGGTTCGCACAAGGCTCCGGCGGCCTTACCATTGGCAAACTTTGGGTCGGCGGCCGGGACAACAATAACGGCACCGGAACCGTAAACATCAATACCACGGGCACCATCTCCGCCCAATCGACTCAGGCGTCGAGTAGCAGCAACGCCTCGATCCTTGTCGGATCTATGGGAGGCACGGGCACGATTAATATGGATAGCGGCACCCTCATAGCCGCTGGCAACACGATGATTGGACGGCTCAGCGGCACTGGAAATTTTAACATGGCAGGTGGTCTATTGACGACCGCCGGTATCCAACTCGCTTACAGTACCGCCAATACCAACACGGCGAAGGGAACGATGACCGTAAGTGGTGGGACGGTGACATCGGCGCAGGATATGGTCGTAGGCGTGGGAGGCAATAGCACCGCGAAAGGCTATCTGATCATCAGCGGCGGGACCGTGAACGCGGGCACAACCGTGGAAAAATGGCTGAAAGTGGCTGGCGCCGACACTGTCGCCGGTCAGATCGACATCAACAGCGGCACCCTGAACCTGAACACAGGCACCGATATCCGATTCAATACCAGCTCCGGCACCGGTACGAGCGTCATCAACATGAATGGCGGAAACGTGGTTTCCTACAGCGACAATGCCGTCACACTCGGTGGTAACACCGTCCTTGATATGGAAAATGCAGGTACCGGGGGGAACAACACCTTCAACCTGAATGGCGGCACGTTTGCGATCTCGCAGGTGATGTCCTCAGTGAATGCCGGCACCCGTATCTTCAACTTCAACGGCGGCACAC
>JAYWDF010000084.1:0-2588 GCA_043779985.1 Akkermansiaceae bacterium
CCGAGATCGAGCGCCTCATCGACCACTGCGCCGCTCAAGCAAAGCCGCAGTTTGAAAAAGAAATCCAGGCTTCCATCAATGGCGACGGCGGCGACGATCAAGACGACGAGGTCTCGCAAGCGGACGAGGATCTCATCATGAAATGCATCGAAGTGGTGCGCCAGGAGCAGAAGGCCAGCACATCGCTGCTGCAGCGGCGCCTACGCCTAGGCTACACCCGCGCCGCACGGATGGTCGATATCCTCGAGCAACGCGGCATCGTGGGCCCGGGCGAGGGGGCCAAGGCGCGGGAAGTGTTCCTCAAGTAAGGGAAGCGGGATTTCTGGGCCCTACGCTAGGGGTGAAATTTTTTGGAAAGTCTGTCGCCGCGCGGCATGCTCCATGCTACTTTAGCTGCGTGTTTTAACTCCAACTCCAGACATCCATGCAACAGCTACGTAATTTCGGAAATGAAGATGATTTGATGGACAGTGACCCTGTAGAGCCCGCCGCCTTCGAGCTCCAGACGCGACCGCTTCACAAGGTGCCGAAGAAGCTCAAGTATAAGGACAAAGGCTACCGGATCGAGAAGTCCAAGGAGGGAGGCAAGTGGTCCCTCGTGAAATTTTATCGAAACGATTTCGAAATGAGGGAATCCTTCAATGCCTTGGGATCGAAGGAACTTGCAGAGGGTTTTCTCTATCGGATGGTTTCACCCGCCGCAGGGGTTGTCGTCTAGAGGCTGCGTTGGGAGCTACGGCATTTGCGACGTTGGATCCATTCGTAAGAAGTCAATTAGATCGGGGGCTGATCCTTAGGGAACTGCGGCTCGGCGGCGAGCCAGCCAGTCGGTTTTATGGCAATGAATTGCCTTGACAACACCGAGATGGATTTTAGATCCTCCGGCACCATGAAAAGAATCATATTGCTTCCATTTGCACTAACCCTCCCATTGTTTGCTGGAACCTCCGCCAAGGACGCGGTGGCCCCCGCCACTCCGGAATCTTGCCTTTTCAGCTGGTTCGCCGGCGGATCGGTGGGGTATCTCACGCAGCTCGAAGAGCCGATGTATAACCTCCACCTAGGCACGGATACTTGTTGGAACGTCGCAGGCTGGAACGTCGCCCTTTTTGGCGAAGTAGGCTATACTTCCACAGACGAGTCTTACCGTGCACGGGAAATTACTCAAAGCGGACGCGCACCATTGCTTTCAATGTCCTCCTCCTCGCGCAGTTTCGATGTCGATGAAATGGGTTCCGCACTCTCGGACCTTGCCAATTTCTCCGGCCTTCAAACCGGCTACGACCTCGATATTATCCCGATCACCTTCAACGTGAAGTTGCAGCGCCAGCTCGCTGGAAATCTTGATGCCTACGTCGGTGCTGGTCTCGGGGTGGCTCGGGTCAGCCTTGACGTGAACGCCGGCCGTTTTGGCAAGTATTCGGACAACGACTGGGTCTTTGCCGGTCAGGTCTTCGCCGGGCTAACCTATAACGTAAATGCTAACTTCGAGGTCTATGGCGGTGCCCGGTGGATTTATTTCGACGACGCCAAGCTGAGTGATCGTGGCCAAAGCGCCACGCTGGAACTCGGTAGCGACTGCCTGCTCGAGCTTGGCGGACGTTATAATTTCTGACGCGTGTTCTTAGGAATTTTAGTTAGCGAGGCCGCCCGGTTCACTCCGGGCGGCCTTTTTCGGGTTGGTGTGTCTCCAGCTCCGGGAAGCGCATGGGTGTCAATCGCTAATAGTTTTTTCCGAGGTGCTATGGTTTCATGAAAGAACCAGACCGCCTGGGATCAAAGGGCTGAGGGCGCGAAATCACGCACGGATTTCTCCCATGTCTTGATAGCGGCGAGACTTTGTTGCCAAAGTAGATCCAGTTCGTGATGGATGTTGGTGGCCTGATCCTGATCGATGATGGCGTAATTTTCCAATTCGCCAAGGCGTGCCGTCATGGCGATGCAGCCGAAATACGACAGCATCCCGCGCAGGGAGTGGGCGCGGGAACTTACTTCCAAAGCGTTCCCCTGTTGGATGGCTGCCATGAGAGTCTGCAAATGGCCCGGGACATCGCGGATGACGTCGCCTAGCAGATCAAGATAGTCCTCGTAGCCGATTGCGGTGAAATGTTCGAGAGGGTGGGGGTCGATCAGAGCGGTGGACTCCCGGACGGGGGCCGTGGGCACTGGTAGATCGCGCGACGTCTTGACGATTTTTCCGAGCATTTCGCGGAGGCGCTCGAGAGTGATCGGTTTCGCGAGATAGTCATCCATCCCGGCAGCGCTGGCGGCATCCCGGTCTTCCTGGAAGACGTTCGCCGTGAGCGCGACGATGAAGGGGCGCTTGGGAGCGTTTAATTCACGGATCCGGCGGGATGCCTCCAAGCCGTCCATGACCGGCATCTGAATATCCAGCAGGATAATGTCGAAGGCGCCTCGTGAGGCGGCCAAGACCGCTTCTTGGCCGTCGTTCACGATCAACGGTTCGATGCCAAGGCGTCGGAGTAACAGCGTGATGACTTTTTGATTGTTCGCATTGTCTTCAGCAACGAGGACCTTGAGATTTCCGAGGGTTTCGGATTCGGGCTCATCGAGGGGTTTTGATGGTT
>JAYWDF010000085.1:0-7579 GCA_043779985.1 Akkermansiaceae bacterium
GACCGCCCGGCGTCCGCCAGAGAGGCGCTCCAGGTTTTCCTTCAGAACGACAAGAATCCAAGCCCGACAATGAGCCTCGGGAAAGCCCCGGCCCTCATCCCCGCGGGGCCGCGCACCCGCCTCCTTATACCAGGGGCAGGAGCTCGCCCGCCGGCGCCAGCCACGAAACGCCTCATCGTCGATCCGCGGATGGCCCCTCCGGGGTACGTGCCACCCGAGGAAGAAGCACCACCCACCGAGCCCGAGCCTGCGCCCGAGCCCGTGAGGACGATCACTGCGCCACAACCCTTGCTCCCGCCCGAAGGGTCCAAGCCGAGTATCTATGAGGTTCCGGAAATCGTCGCCCCGACGCCGACAGCTGCCGTGACCGTCACGCCGTCGCGCCCCTACGTTCTTCCCCAGAGCCACAAGCGTCCCAACAAACTCGTCAAGGTCGCCATGTCGACGGTGGTTGGACTATTGCTGGTGGGCATTATCGGATTCTTCCTGCTCGATCGGATTAAAAAGAGCAAAGCCAGCCAGCGCATGGGCAATCTGCTCGTCGAAGCCTCCACCAGTGGCACCACGGAAATCGAAATGTCCGGACCGGAGTTCGCCTATTTCCTCGATGCCACCGCCAACGCGGACACCGAAGAAAAACAAAAAGGACTCTTTAAACTGCTAGAGCTTGCGAAACCTAACGATGGCTCGGATTTTGAAACCAGTCTCACGGAGTTCGCCGCGAAGAGCACCCAGCTCCTTCCCGAGGTCCGCGAGGTGCTGATTCGCGAAGTGCTCTCGAAGCGGGCCACCAGCGCCATGGTTCCCGGTATGGTGGAATTCGCCCGCAGCACCAAGGACACACCCTCCGCAGTGGCCGCCTTGCAAGCGATCCGACCGGTCGTGGGTGACGATCAATTCGACCCGTTCCTTTCCATCATCCTTTACTCGCCCAATCCGAATCTCCGGAAAGCGGCCGAAGAGGCCGCAGCGGAAATTCTCAAGAAGAGCAGCAACCGCTCACGATTGTTAGGACTGATCACCAAAGCGCTGGCGGAAAATACCGACCCGAAGATCGTCGAGGCACTCCGTCACTTGCAAAATCCCGGAGGCGAGTAGCACTCGGAGGGGCGGATCGGCGGCTTCGGCCTTCAGGGTGAATACACCGTAACCGGTCCGACGCCGGTCCCCTGCACGCGCCGGAGTTTTTCCACGGCCTTTTTCAAGCGATCCGCAGCAGCCATTGCTTCGTCCAGCGTATTGAGCCGGGAAAAACTGATACGCAGGCTGCTTTTCGCCCGTGCTTCGGGGATTCCCATCGCGAGTTGTACGTGAGACGGCTTCTGTTTGCCGGTCATGCAGGCGGATCCGGCGGAACAAGCGACGCCCGCTTCGTCGAGCAAAATCAGCAAACCCGCCGCATCGCAGTGGTCGAAGGAAAGATGGCACGTGTTCGGCAGCCGATGCGCGGGATCGCCATTGAGGGAAACACCGGAAATACTCGTTAGTACGCGCTTTTCGAACGCATCGCGCAACGCCCCCACCGCCCCCACCGCCTCGCCCGGTGCGCTGTGCATGGCGGCGGCGGCGGCAGCGCCCATGCCGACGATGCCCGCGGTATTTTCCGTCCCGCTGCGCCGCCCGGACTCCTGCCCGCCGCCGTGAAGGAGCGGGTTGAAGCGCAGCCCCTCGCGCAGATAGAGAGCCCCCATCCCTTTGGGACCGTGAAATTTATGCGCTGATAGGGAAAGCAGGTCCACCCCCAGATCCCGCACTTTCACGGGGATTTTACCAACTCCCTGGATCGCATCCGAGTGGACCGGCAGGCCTAGTTCGCGTGCGAGAGCCGACGCCTCAGCCAGCGGTTGGATCACCCCGGTTTCGTTGTTAGCCATCATCAGCGAGACATAGGCCGCATCCTTCAATGCCTCGCGAAACGACGCCATCTCGATCCGACCGCCGACCGTCACTGGAACCCGCACGACGTTTCTAGCAAGCGCTTCGACACAGCGGAGGACCGCACTGTGCTCGATGGCGGAGACCACAGCGGTACCCTGCCCCGTCAGCTGATCCAGCGAGCGGAGTGCGGCATTGACACTTTCCGTGCCGCCTCCGGTGAAAATGATTTCCCCCGCATCCGCGCCGATCAAAGCGGCCACCTGCCCGCGGGCTTGGTCGATCGCCTTGCGCGCCCGTTTCGCCCCGGCGTAGGCTCCGGAAGGATTTTCGAAGCCGTCGCGCAACCACGGCAGCATGGCCTCGAACACTTCGGGTAGAAGAGGAGTCGTAGCGTTGGCATCCAGATAAATCACAGCGCCAGCATCCCTCCGCAAGTGCCCGAGATCAATCCGGAAAACCACCCCGTTCAGAACCGTCCAGCCGTGCGGAAAGCGCCAATCATTTCATTTGCCTGCCGCACGAACATATCGCCCCAAGTCGCCGCGTGGCGGAACCACTCCATGGCGAATTCACGGCTGTTTTGCAGCGGCGATTCCGCCGCCACACAGAGCAAGCCGGCGAGTACCAGCAGATTGGCCAGGTAGATCACGGTCAGGGAGAGAAAGGTTCCGTTTTCCTTCAAATCCGGCTGATCCCGCGGGATCATCCACAAGGTCCACACCATGTGGAAGGTCCAAGTCACTCCCAAAAGCGCGTAAAGCAGGCGATCCCATTCTTGGGCAAGCCCGGCGGAATAGCGCACCACGCCATAGAGCAGCGCACTCACTACGGCCCAGAATGGCACGAAATAGGGCGACAGGGCGATCACTAGATTCGTCTTGTTCGTCGTGATGTAGCCGCCCTCCGAGCTGACGTGGAAATCCATCACTTTGCCGCGATAAAGCAGCACGAACAACGCGTGCGTCAACTCATGACCCAGCACATAGAGGTAGAGGAAAAGCGATCGCAGCAGGCCTGACCAAAACCATCCGACCATCACCAACGAGCCAGTCGCAAAATACCAGAATTCCGCCGTTTTCCAGAAACTCTGATCCACAGCGGCCTGCGAGAGTCTCGATAGAAACGTCCAACTCGTCACCCAACAAAGCGGCAGAAGTAACAAGGCCAACGTCCATCGCAGAATCCGTCTCGTCCACTCGGCGGTCTCGATCCCCTCGTCCATCTCGGCGGCGGCCACCGCAGCCCAAACGAACTTCTCGCCGCGCTTTCCGCCGCGGCGGTTTGCATGCTCGTGAGCCCGTCGATTCGCCGAACTGAGGGCATCGGCAAAGGAAATCCGCGTGCGCCGCTGATTTTTCAACGGACGACTCAAGGAGGGCTTGGAGCGGGGCTTTTTCACCATGCGGAGGAAGGTCCAGATTATTTCGTAAGTCTTAATAAATCAAGTGGGATTCCTGCGCCCTGCATTCCACCTGCAGGAAATCAGGCGAAGCGCCCGCCCGCATAAATTTCATCCTCCCCTTCGGCGCGAAAATTGCTAGGATCTCGGGGCATGAGCATTTTAACCCATCCCAAGATCATCACCGGGAAAGCGCTCAGCGCAGCAGTCGACATCCGCATGCTGCCGAAAGTCCTTCTGCATGAGCACCTTGACGGCGGACTTCGGCCGTCCACTGTCGTCGAACTGGCTGCCGAACTCGGCTACAAAGGACTTCCCACCACCGATCCAGTGGACCTTGCCGCATGGTTCCACCGCGGGGCGCAGCGGGGAAATTTACCAGAATACCTAGAAGGATTCCTCCACACGACCTCCGTGATGCAGACGCCCGAAGCCCTTGAGCGAGTTGCCTTCGAGTTCATCGAAGACATGTATCACGATGGCGTGGTCTATGCGGAAATCCGATTCGCCCCGGTCTATCATACGGAGCACGGCCTCACCCAGGATGAGGTCGTCACCGCCGTGGTCGCCGGGCTTGAGCGCGGCGAGCGCACTTACGGCGTCGAGTGGGGCCTGATCATCTGCGCGATGCGTCACATGGCCAACTCGCTCGAAGCTGCGGAGCTTGCGATCCGCCACCGCGACATCGGCGTGGTCGGCTTCGATCTCGCCGGCGGTGAGGATGGCTTTCCGCCCAAGAAACACGTCGCCGCCTTCCAAGCCATCGAGAGGGCGAATTTCTACATCACGATCCACGCCGGCGAGGCCTACGGACCGGAATCCATTTGGCAGGCGCTTCAATACTGCGGCGCGCATCGCCTCGGCCACGCGACCCGCCTGCGTGACGACATCGAGATCCTTGCCGACGGCACAATGAAGCTCGGCCGCCTCGCCCAGTATATCCTCGACCGACGGATCCCACTCGAAATGTGCCTGCTCAGCAATCTCCACACCGGTGCCTGCGCCAGTCTCGCAGAACACCCCTTCGGCCTCTTTTTCCGGCGCGGATTCCGCGTGTGCCTCAATACCGATGACCGCTTGATGAGCGACACCTCGATGACGCAGGAAACCACGCTCGCCACCGAATTGTTCGACCTCAGCCTCGCCGACCTCGAAAAACTGTCGCTCAACGCCATCAAGAGCGCTTTCGCGCCCTTTGACAAACGGCTGAAAATTATTTTCGAGACCATCAAACCCCGCTTCGCGGCCGCCCGAGCTTCCCTGCCGTGACTCTCGCGGCTTGATTGATCCGCGCAACCGCCTGACAGTGGCGGCACGCCCCCATGCCACTTGTCCATCATTCCCGGTTCACCGCCATCGATTTCGAATCGGCCGGAGCCTCGCGGGGAAAAACCGACAGCCCGGTGCAAGTCGGCCTCGCCACCTGGTCGGCGGCAAGCGGTCATACCTCGGCGTTCGTTTCCTACCTTTTCACCGATCAACCGATCCAATGGGCTGCGCGAAAAGTTCATGGCATCAGCCCGGAGGATCTCGCCGATGCCCCTTCCCTGTTGCTGCTATGGCCGGAGCTCAAGAGCCGCCTCGCGGGTGCCGTCGTCGTTGCTCACGGAAAAGGCACGGAAAAACGCTTTCTCCGCGCCTTCCCCGGCCATGGCTTCGGCCCGTGGGTAGACACCTTGCTGCTCGCCCGCGCCGCCTGGCCGGAGTTGCCGGACCACTCGTTAGGTGCGTTGTGCGAGGGCCACGGGCTCACGCCGGGCATTCAGGCATTGGTTCCCGGAAAGTCCTGGCATGACGCATTGTTCGATGCGGTCGCCTCGCTGGTTTTACTTTCCCACCTGGTGGAAACCCACGCCCTCAAGGATCATCCAGTCGAAGCCCTGCTTCAGCCGGACACCTCCGCCTGGCATCAAAACCGCAGAAACTAACACACATCATGAAACCCGTCCTCCGGCTTCTCGGCATCCTAACCATCGGCTGCATTGCGGTTTCCGCCAAGGAGCCCGCCCCCCCGCCGAGCCCCGCCCAGACTGATGCCGATGCGGCACTCGTCCGCTCGCTGCTCGGCGAAAATCTATCCGAGCGCAGCTTCGCCTTCGCCACCGTCGCCGAGGCGTGTTCCGGCAAGCGCGTGTTACCGCTGACGGACGATCCGGCCCACCAGCGGGTCACCGCCGGCATCCGCCAGGCGCTGAAAACCACCCTCGCGGAACTCAACCAACCCAACTCACCCGTCCGCCAGCTCCGCCGGATCAACGAGGCGTCCAAATTTTTCGAAGACGGCATCCATCGGCACCTCAATGAGATCCCGGGCATCAAGTGCGACATCCCTCCGACCCGCGCCGGCGAGCACCAGCGCTCGGGCTATCCAGACCTCCGGATCATCGATCAGGAATCGAAACTCGTCTTTTACCTGGACCCGAAACTCGTCGAACAAGGCTCCGCCGAAAGCACCTTCCGCACGTTTTATTTCGAACCGAAAAACGAAACCCTCAAGATCACCGCCGACGCCGTCCACCTGCTCGTCGGCATCGAACACGACGGCAAGGAACGCCTGTGGACCTTCACCGGCTGGCGTTTGGTCGATCTTTCCAAACTCCGCGTCCGGCTCAAGGCCGAGTTCCAGGCCTCCAACAACGATCTATACCGATAGTGGTTCCTGATCTTCCCAAAAACCGAACCATCACCCCCGATCTTGCCCCGCACGAAAATTGTTCTTATGAACACTCTTTGTGCCGTCAATCTACCAACCCCGTCGCCCTCGCGCCTCGCCAATTTGGCAAATCCTCACCGCCGCCTGGGACTCCTTCCTAGCCTGCTACGAGAAAAAATACCGCCCCACCCTCGGCCCGCTCCGCCCCAACGTTTTCTCCGCCGTCCGCAACTTCCTCCGCTGCGGCGATCTCGCCGCCGGCTTCCTCCGCTTCCACTGTCCGGACTGCGGCCACGAACGCCTCCTCGCCTTCACCTGCAAAGGCCGCCACCTCTGCCCGGCCTGCCACCAACGCCGCGTCCGCCAGACTGCCGCTTGGATCGCCACGGCCGTCTGCCACGAAGTTCCCCACCGCCAATTCGTCTTCACCATCCCCAAAATCCTCCGCGGCATTTTCCGCAAACGCCGCGACCTCCTCCACCTCCTGTTCAAAACCGCCACCGATACCCTCCAGGAAATCTTCCGCGCCCGCCTCAACCTCCCCGATGGCAAACTCGGAGCCATCGCCGCCGTCCACACCTTCGGCGACTACCTCATCTTCCACCCCCACCTCCACGTCCTCGCCGCCGACGGACTCTTCACCCCGGATGGCCGCTTCCACTGCATGCCCGCCGAAGACCTCGCCCCCGCCATCGAACTCTTCCGCCACCGCTTCCTCCACGCCCTGCGCGACGGCAAACACATCAGCCCCAGCCGCCTCGCCGACCTCCTCTCCTGGAAACATTCCGGCTTCAACATCCACGACGGCGGCGAAAAACCCGTCCCCGCCCACGACACCGCAGGCCGCAAACGCCTCGCCGAGTATCTTCTCCGCCATCCCTTTTCCCTCCAGAAAATCACCTGGAACCCCACCACCCAGACCGTCATCTACCGCTCCAAGCGCCACCACACCACCAAGCGGAACTTCGAAATCTTCAAAGCTCCCGACTTCATCGCTGCAGTTATCGACCATCTCCCGCCCAAAGGAAAACAAACCGTCCGCTACTACGGCCTCTATTCCAACAAAACCCGAGGCCAACAATCCCTCATCCCCGACCGCATCATCCGCCCACCAGAGTCTTCCCCCGATCTCAAATCTCCAATCTCAGATCTCAAATCCGAGGTCCTCCTCATCCCCGCCCCGCCAAAACAATCCGCCCGCTCCATGCGTCCCCTCTGGCGCGATCTCATCCTCAAAGTCTGGGGCGCAGACCCGCTCCAATGCCCGTGCTGCAAAGCTCCCATGAAACTCATCGGTGCCATCAAACGCCCCGAGCAAATCGAATTCTTCCTCCGTCTCCACGGTTTGTGGGAAGGCATCATTCAGCTCCCGCGCCCACCACCGCCGCCTTTTGACATCGAGACGATGGAACCCATCGAACCGCCCTGGCAGGCGATCAAAGAATGGATCCCCGATGACGAGCCGGACCTCGACTGGTTCAACCGTCCCCGGAATTCATCCGATCCAGACCCAGACTGGTTCGACCAAAGCCAAACATGGCAGGCACCCGTAATCCATTTGGACGACGGCCGCATCTTGGTTCTCGAATACACCTGAGAAAGGGGCACGGGCGTCCCGCCTGTTTTCCAAATCCGAAAAAACCGCAGAC
>JAYWDF010000086.1:0-7579 GCA_043779985.1 Akkermansiaceae bacterium
ACGCTTTCCATCTACGCCTCGGAAATCAACCAAGACGGCACCTTGCGGGCTCCCGTCGGCACCATCAATCTGGGTTGGGACGGCACCGGCAGCGCGCCGCTCGATCCCATCGCCGGCGCTCCGACGGCGGTTAATCCATTCCTGCGCCCTATCACTTCCCAACTCGTCCTCGAAAGCGGCAGCGTCACCTCGGTTTCCGCGATCGATCCAGTGACCGGCAAGGGTGTCTTGATTCCCTACGGCATCAGCCTGGATGGCAGTTCGTGGATCGACCCCGCCGGCAACGACATCACGATCAGCGGCGCCCCTGCCAAGGCGATCCATCTATCGGCCGGAAGCGTGGTTTCTAAAAACGGATCGACCCTCGACATCCGCGGAGGCGGCGATCTCTACGCGTTCCGCTGGGTTTCTGGAAATGGTGGCAAGAACGATGTGCTTGCCTCGGCTTCCAATTTCGCGGTGATTCCCGGCTACGGTTTCGACTACGCCCCGTATGCTCCCTTCAACCCGGACAGCACCGCGACCGCGCTCGGCGGCCAGCCCGGCTACGTGAACAGCTCGCTGAAGGCCGGCGACACCGTCACCCTCGGTGCCGGCGCGGGACTTCCCGCCGGGACCTACACACTGCTGCCCGCGCGCTACGCGCTTCTGCCCGGCGCTTTCCTCGTCACCCCGCAGGGCGGAGCCCCCGTCGGAACGGTTAGCCGCCCCGAGGGCTCGGCCCTTGTTTCCGGCTACCGATCCAACGATCTTGATCCCGCTAGGGAAGGGCTGACGCTGATGTCGCGTTTTGAAATCGCTGGCTCAAAAGTGGTGAGAGCCCGCGCGGAATATCAGGATCTGTTAGCGAACGCCGTGCTACGGGAAGCGGCGATCGCCCGCGAGTTCGCCGTGCCGCGCCTGCCCCGGGACTCCGGTTACCTTGCCTTCTCATCCACCGCCAGCCTTATGTTGGCAGGGCAGGTCGATTCGCTGGCCCTCGCATCCGGGCGTGGCGGTCTGATCGACATCAGCAGCCCGGGAAACATCCTGGTCAACAACACCGGAACAGGCGGCGGCGCGGGCGATCTCGTTCTCCAATCCTCGTTGCTCAACAGTTTCGGCGCGGAGAGCTTGCTGGTTGGCGGCTTGAGGAGTTTCGGCCAGGACGGCGTTTCCGTGACCGTCACCACTGGCAATCTAACGATTGATAACGCCGGCTCGGAACTGGCCGGCTCGGACATCATCCTAGTGGCGGAAAACAAGCTCACGCTGGGCAGCGGTTCCAGAATCGCCGCCACCGGTGTGAGCAAGGTCTTTGATGCCATTACCATGGGCGACAGCGCGGTTCCCGGCAGCGGAAACGGCACTTTGGTGCGCGTGAGCGGAAACGCATCCGCCACGGTGTCACGGCTTGGCGTTGGCACCTCCACCACGGCGGAGATGGTTGTCAGTGACGGCGCGGAGCTCCAGGGCGGCAGCATTTTCCTCGATTCGACGTATGCCACCCGCTTGAGTTCCTCGGCAAAGGTGAATGCCGATAAGGTCTCCCTCAGCAGCGGTCAAATCAGCATCCAGCTCGCGAATCCCGGTCTTCTCAATCCCACCGCCGGACTGGTGCTTTCCGGCGAAGCCCTCGGCAGTCTGCAGGCATCGGCCAAGCGGCTTGCGCTGTTAAGTTATTCCGGCATCGATGTTTACGGCACCGGCAATGTCGGCTCGCTGGCTTTCGAGCAACTGTCACTTCAGGCCGCCTCGATCCGCGGATTTAACACCGGCGGCGGGGCCGCGACATTCTCCGCGGCCAACCTGCTGATTGAAAATACGGCCGGCCGCCCGGCTCCCGTCGCGTCGGTCGGCGCATTGCAAGGAACGATCCGTTTCAATGCTAACAAGATCACGCTTGGCCTCAACAACGTGCGCTTGGACGGCTTTGCCGACGTCATCCTCGACGCGGCGGACGGCATCCTTGTTTCCGGCAGCGGGAGCTTCAGCGCCGCTGGAAACGTGAACCTTTATACCCCGGTCGTCACCGGCAGGAGTGCGGCCAACCACAAAATCATCTCCGATGGAATCCTCAATCTCGACCGCCCTGCCACCGCTTCTGGAAACGCAGTGGCCGGCGGATTCGGCGCCGCGCTCGCGCTCGCTGGCAGGAGCGTGACTGTGAATAGCGACATCGTCCTGGCAAGCGGCGAGCTCACCCTGCATGCAACCTCTGGCGCCGTGTTAGTCGGCGGCTCGTCCGCCGCGATGCTGGACGTTGGCGGCACGGCCACCCGGTTCGTGGATGTCACCCGTTACACCGGCGGCGGCACCGTCAACCTGCTTTCCGACAGCGGCTCCGTGACCATCGGAGATCACGGGGTGATATCCGTATCGGCGAAAAGCGGTGGCGGCAACGCGGGCCGGATCAACGTCGAAACGCCCGGCGGGACCTTCGATCTATCCGGGACCATCAGCGCCACTGCGGGCGAGGCGGGACGCAAGGGCGAGTTCTCCCTCGACGCCGGCACTGTCGCCGGTGGCAGCCTGGCAGGGCTGGACGAAATCCTCAACTTCGGCCAGTTTTCCCAATCCCGAAACTACCGGATCCGTACGGGGGATCTCCTCGTCGCCGGGACCGTGCTGGCCCATGACTACCGCGTCACCGCCGACCATGGATCGATCATTGTCACTGGCACCATCGACGCGTCGGGCATCACCGGCGGTAACATCCAGCTCCAAGTCACCGGCAGCCTGATTCTTGAAAACGGCTCGTCGTTAACGGTGGCGGGCCGGGAATTCAGCAACGCCGGAAAAGGCGGCACCATCACCCTCGAGGCCGGAGCGCACCGCAACGGCGTGATCGACAACAGCGCCCTGCTTGATATCCGCGGCGGTTCCTCGCTCGATCTATCCGTGGCGGCGAACGGCACCGGAAGCGCTTCTCTTGGGCAATTCACCGGCAAGCTGCACCTGCGGGCACCCCGCACCGCCGCGAACGACGACGTCCGGGTCGCTCCCATCGCCGGCAGCATCACCGGCGCGTCGAGCATCTTGATAGAGGGCTGTAAAATCTACGCGCTAACCGGAGAGGGCGTCATCACCACCGCCGTCCAGACCGGAATCCGCAACGATGCCACCGCCTTCCTCGGCGCGGCGGGCACGACCACCGCCGGCTACACGGCGATGCTCAATCGTCTGACCTCCGTGCAACCGGGTCTCGGCCTGATCCTCGCCCCCGGCGCGGAAATCATCAATCCGACTGGAAACCTCACGCTCGGGACAACCGCCTCTACCTCAACCGGCGACTGGAATTTGCAAACCTACCGCTTCGGACCCGTCGGCGCGCCGGGCGTGCTCACCTTGCGGGCTGCCGGAAACCTGGTGTTTTACAACGCCCTGAGCGACGGGTTTGCCGCCATCACGCCGAGCGCCACCAACGGCCAATCTTCTCTCTGGCTCGCCCCCTTGATGGCGCAGAACCCGCTGCTGCCGGTCAATACCCAGTCCTGGTCCTTCCGTCTCACCTCCGGCGCGGATCTCGGCTCTGCCGATTCCGGGGCCGTGCTTCCGGAGTCCGGTCTCCAGGCGGACAAGGGTTCGCTGCTCCTCGGGAAAAACTACGGCAACGCCGCGACCTATGGCTCGGGGGCGAATTTCCTCACCGCCACGGCGATCGCCAACCGCTATCAGGTCATCCGCACCGGCTCCGGCGACATCACCGTCAACGCGGCGCGCGATGTCTATCTGCTCAATCAATTCGCCACCATCTACACCGCGGGCACCCAGGTCGCCGACCCCACCCGCCTTTTTGCAAACGGGGATTTCGTCGTGCCGCTATTGATCAGCGCCGCAGGTCGGCAGCCGACCCCTGGCTCCATCCTCGGGGCCGCGCAGCAGAACTACTCCGCCCAATACAGCATGGCGGGCGGCGATGTTTCGATCCAGGCCGGACGCGACATCGCCCGCATGACCCGCACCGTGAGCACGGCCACCGGTGGCGTACTGATCGCCGATTCATCCCGCGAGCTCCCCGTCAACTGGCTCTACCGCCGGGGCTTCGTCGATCCCGTCACCGGCGAGTTCGGCGCGGGCGGCGCGGACGACGGCGGCGCCACGCTAACCGATCCTTCGGCCTCCACGACATGGTGGGTGGACTACAGCAATTTCTTCGAAGGCGTCGGCGCGCTCGGCGGCGGAAATGTCACGCTGGTCGCTGGCCATGATGTGCAGAATGTCGATGCCCTCGCTCCGACCAATGCCCGGATGGCCGGAGGTAAGCCGGATGCCGCGAAAATGATCGAGTTGGGCGGTGGCGACGTCACCGTCGTGGCAGGCCGGAACATCGACGGCGGCGTTTACTACGTCGAGCGCGGCAAGGGACGCCTCGAAGCCGGTGGCAGCATTACCACCAACGCGACCCGCTCGCCATCGAGCGGTATTATCGGCTCGCTGACCAAGCCCGTGGTCTTCGATAGCAACACCTGGTTGCCCACCACTCTGTTCGTGGGCAAAGGCGGATTCGATGTCCAAGCCGGCGGCGATCTGCTGCTCGGCCCGGTGGCCAACCCGTTCCTGCTGCCTCAGGGCAATGGCAACAAGTTCTGGTATAAAACCTACTTCAACACCTATGCCGCCGACAGTTATGTGAATGCGATTTCGCTCGGTGGGGATGTCACCCACCGGACCGGCGTCTCCCTCCCCGGGGAAACAACCTCGCGGCCCGCCCTGGCTGCCTGGATGTTTGCCAATAACACTCTATCCACTTCGCAAGGGGCCGCCGGCTTCCAGCCATGGCTGCGCATGGCTGAGACGACCGTTGATCCCTTTGTCTCGCTCTTCGGGCTGACGGTGCCCAACCTGCACTCCACCGCGCTAACAGGAGATGTCAAGATCACGGGAAATCTCACCCTGTTCCCGTCCTCAAACGGCCAGATCGAGCTTGTTGCCAAGGGGGCGATCGGCGGACTCCAAGCCAGCGGTTTCATCACCAACCTCGGCGTCCAGCGCTGGATCACCTCCACGGTCAATCTCTCCGATGCCGATCCTGCGTCGATTCCAAGCATCACCTCGCCCTATGCCTATCAACAAGTGGTGGGCCGCGCCGTATCCGCTCTGCGGGTCACCAACACCGGCAAGGGCGCGGGATTTCTAGGTTTCCTCGATGCAAAATTCGAGGAGACCGGCTCCACCGCCGGCACCCTGACGGAGGAACAGTCTCGCCACACCCCCGGCCAACTTCATCTAGCGGATAGCGATCCGCTCCGTGTTTACGCGCTGGGCGGCGACATCGACGGACTCACCCTATTCTCGCCCAAGGCCGCCCGGGTGCTTGCCGGACGGGATATCGGCGACATCGCATTCTATTTCCAGAACCTCACCGCCGCAGACAGCAGTGTGGTGAGCGCCGGACGCGACCTGATTCTCTACAACGCCAACACCGCCTCGCGGGCGAATGCCAACGCTTCCATCTCCGCCAACAGTTCGGTGCGGCTCGTCCCGCTCGCCGGGGATATCCAGATTTCTGGTCCCGGAAACCTGCAGGTTCTCGCAGGGCGGACCCTCGATCTCGGCCTCGGCGGTGGCAATGCGGACGGCACAGGCGTCGGCATCACCAGCATCGGCAACGGGCGCAATCCCTATCTCGCCTTCAACGGGGCAAGCGTGACCGTGGGCGCGGGAATCGGCCCTGCCAGCAGCTTGTCGGGCAGCAGCCTCGGTTTCGCCGCCTTCATCACGGGCTTCGTTGCCACAGCAGATGGGCGGGTTTACCTCGACAAAATCGCCCCCGGGATTGATTTCGCGAGCCAGAGCCAGGACGAGCAAACGCGCCTGGCGCTCGAGGTGTTCTATCTGATCCTCCGCGATACAGGCCGCGACTTCAACGATCTTCAGAGCCCGGGATACGGAAACTATCAGGCCGGCCTAGCGGCGATCAAGTCGCTCTTCGGTGAAGGCCCGTGGGATGGCGAAATCCTCACCCAAGGGCGCGACATCCGCACCCGCAGCGGGGGTGACATTCGAATCCTCGCCCCCGGCGGCGGACTCGCCCTGGCGAACACCACCATCGGCAATCCACTCACCCCGCCCGGCATCGTCACCGAGTCCGGCGGGAGAATTTCCATCTTCACCGACCAGAGCGTGAACATCGGCATCGGTCGGATCTTCACCCTCCGCGGAGGCGATGTCACCATCTGGTCCTCGAAGGGCGACATCGCAGCCGGATCTTCTTCCCGGACGATCGCCGCTGCGCCTCCGACCCGCGTTCTCATCGATCCCCAGAGCGCCTCGGTGGAGACCGACCTCGCAGGTCTCGCCACCGGCGGCGGCATCGGAGCGCTCGCCACTGTGGAAGGCGTCGCGCCCGCCGACATCGATCTCATCGCGCCAACTGGCAGCATCGACGCGGGCGACGCCGGCATCCGCGTCAGTGGGAATATCAATCTAGCAGCCGTAACGGTCGTGAACGCCGGTAACATCTCGGCCGGCGGATCGAGCACCGGAGCCCCTTCCACGAGCGTCAGCGCGCCGAGTATCGGCGCGGTCACCAGCGCTTCTAATTCAAGCGCCGCCGCAGGAGCGGCAGTGGCTAACACTGGATCCGAACAAGCCGCAAAGGATCAGGTTCCGGTCGGGGACGTGTTGTCCAACTTCACCGTCGAGGTGATTGGTTATGGCGGTTCCTCCGAAGATGACGAGGAAGAGAAAGCGCCGTAAGAGCGGATTGAGCAGTTAGGATGACACTTCGGTCCAGCTTCTGCGGCTTGAAATCCGGATGCTTCTTCAGCGCCGAAGGATGCTGGATGAGGAAGTTCCGGTGTGGTCTTGGTTGATGGCGGTGAACTTCTACTTGGGGGAGGGGATCCACAGCGGCTTTGGAGCCGACCCGCCCTTGGGGCTTTAAGAAGTCACATTTTATCCATGGGCTGGAAGCGGTTTGTCGGCACGGGCGCGTGCGGAGATGAACGCGGGATGCGAAGAAGCCCGGTGACCTTGCGGTCCCCGGGCTGTGATCGCTTTCAACGAAAGCTTATGGCTGAAGAAGCACGCGGTAGAATGCCTTGCCCACGGGCGGTGCCGGGTCGGTGTAGGTCGCGGTGCCTGCGGTTCCTGGGACGGCTACGTCATTTCCCCAGCTTCCGGGCAGCAAGGTGGTGCTGCGTTGCACGGTGAACGACACTCCTACTGCGCTCGGCCATGAGAGCACTCCATTGCTGGCGCGCACCGTGGCGAAGGCCGAGTTGCCAGCTGTAGGATTGAGGCCCAGACGGAATTCCGTCAGATTGTTAGTGCCGTCGTTGTCGGCGTCACCGGTGGCGTTCTGTGCGGTGGTGCTTCCAAAGTAGTTCACTTCCCAAGTGTCCGGCAGTCCGTCGCCGTCCGAGTCCGGATTGGGGGCTCCAACTGCGGCGATCTTAAGGTTGCCTGAGCTGTCAATGGTTAGCGATCCGATGAATTGGCCTGCCCCGGCAACGGCGTTTCCAGTCGAAGCGCCCGCGGTGAGATCCGCGCCGGTGACTGTGTGAAGAATCCGGTAAATGTCCAAAGCTCCTTGCACTCCGGCACCGCCGGGGAGTGCCCCGCTGGCGAAGGTTTGCTGCGGGTCCACGCTTTG
>JAYWDF010000087.1:0-2582 GCA_043779985.1 Akkermansiaceae bacterium
CCGATCTCGCCGCCGCCCGCTTCCGGATCCAGGAAGCGCTCGGTCGCGTGCACCAATCCGGCCGCCTCGACAATCCCCAGCTCGAAACCGCGCTCGACCAGAACTCACGTTTCCACGAGGGGAAATTCGAAGTCGGCGTCTCCCAACGTTTCCCAGTCACCGACCGCCTACGCTTGGAAAAGGATGTCTCTCTCACCGAGCTCAAAGCTTCCGAGGCGGAAGTCCGTGAGGTCGAACGCCAGCTCATCGGCCAAGCCCGCGAAGCCGTCGTAAAAATCCTCGCCACCCGCCAGCGTCGCGAACTGCTCCGTCAGCAATCCCGCGTCTCCGGCGAGTTCGCAAAATTTCTATCGGAAATCGCGGCCAAGGGCGAGGGCTCGCCGCTCGATGCCGGGCAGGCAAAGCTCGAAGCCGCCAGCCTTGCCATGGAAATGCGCCAACTCGACGCCGGCGAGGCCACCATCGTCGGCGAGCTCAAGCCGCTGTTAGGGATGCGCCCTGGCGAAGCCCTCAACGTCGGAGGAGCTCTGCCGGAACCCACGCTGCCCGGCACCGCCGCCGACCCATCGCGCCGACCGGATTTCCAAGCCGCGGCCCTCGCCGCCCGCGCCGCCAAGCAAGGGGTCGCGCTTGAAGTAGCCCGCCGCTATGACGACGTGGAAGGAGGCTTCTTCGCCGGCGCCGAGCGCAAACTCGATGCGCCCGATGGTTACAGCAACGAGGCCATCGTCGGCCTGCGCTTCAAAGTCGCACTGCCTTTCTGGAACAAGAACGAGGGCTCGATCCGGGAAGCTCAGGCGAAACAGCAGCGGAAGGAAATGGAAACCGTCGCCCTGGGCCGCAACATCCGGCTCGAAGCCGAAGCCGCTCGAACCGAGATGCAGGAATGGGCGAGGCTGATCCGCGAAATCAACGACACTCTGCTGCCCCTTGCAGACGAGCAATCCGTCCTCGCCGAGACCACCTTCCGCAACGGCCAAGGCGAAATCCAATCCGTCCTCCGCTCCCGCGAAAAACGCCTGCAACTCTCCGCCGCACGCCTCGACGCGCTGCGCGAATTCCATCTCGCCCGCGTCCGCCACCAAACCGCGCTCGGCACACCCTAACTCACTTCCAAGTCATGAAACTTTTATTCGCTCTGCTTCTCACCCTCACCCACATCCACGCCGCCACCAACGCGGACACCATCGTCCTCGACGAGACCGGGGTGAAAAACCTCCGCATCGAGACCCTCGAAGCCGAAGAATCTGATTTCGAGCAAACCGTCTTCGCCCTCGGTCGCATCGCGGAAATCCCTGAGCACCACGGCGTTCTCAGTAGCCGCATTTCAGGCCGGGTCATCGGCCTCGGTGCCCAGGAAGGCGACACCGTCGTAAAAGATCAAATCCTCGTCCGCGTCGAAAGCCGCCAGCCCGGCAA
The DNA here is from genome assembly GCA_043779985.1 of Akkermansiaceae bacterium. Taxonomy (GTDB): domain Bacteria; phylum Verrucomicrobiota; class Verrucomicrobiia; order Verrucomicrobiales; family Akkermansiaceae; genus Luteolibacter. Next base: position 1,420 of record JAYWDF010000087.1, read on the forward strand.
CCCACCGCCCGTCATTGAATTGAAATCACCCCTCGGCGGACTGGTAGTCGAGTCCCACATCCGCCTCGGCGAACCGGTCGAGCCCGACAAGGAACTGCTCGACATCTCAGACCTCGGCGAAGTGCTGGCCATCGCCCGCGTCCCGGAGAACCAAGCCGCGAAGCTGAAGCCCGGTAGCAAGGCTCACATCCGCGTCTCGGCACTCGGTGACAAGCCACTGGACGGCGAAATGATCCGCTTCGGCACTTCGGCGGATCGGGAAAGTGGCACCATCGACGCGATTTTCAAAGTGGCCAACCCCGGCCTCAGGATGCGTCCCGACATGCGCGCCGAGTTCTCCATCGTCCTCAGCAACCGCGCCAATGTGCTCGGTGTTCCGCGTGCCGCCTTGCAGGGCGACGCCAGCAAGCGCTTCGTTTATGTCAAACACTTCGACCTGGCCAACGCCTTCATCAAGACCCCGGTGCAAGTCGGGGAAATCAACGACCGCTTCGTCGAGATCATCAGCGGCCTGTTCCCCGCCGATGAAGTCGTCACCCGCGGCGCGTACTCGCTCTCCTTCGCCGGCGGCGGCAGCGTTTCGCTCAAGGAAGCGCTGGACGCCGCCCACGGCCACGAACACGCCGCGGACGGCGGCGAGCTAACACCCGAGAAGAAGGCCGAAATGGCCGCCGCGAGAAGCGGCGGGAAGACCACGGCCTCCGGCGGCGGCAGCACGATCTGGATGGCGGTTAGCGGAGTCCTGTTTCTCCTGCTGCTCGCGTCCTTGTTCAGCAAAACCCGCGCTTCTTCAACCATCCAACCCGAGGCCCGCTGACCCATGTTGAATAAAATGATTCATTGGTCGCTCGCCAACCGCGCGATCATCGTCGGCCTCGCCTTGATCCTGATGGTCATGGGCCTGCGCACTGCCACGGAACTGCCCGTCGAGGTGCTGCCCGACCTATCAAAACCCACCGTCATCATCCTCACCGAATCAGCCGGCCTCTCGCCGGAGGAGGTGGAGACGCGCGTCACCCAGCCGATCGAAAGCGCGCTCATGGGCGTGGCCGGACTCACCCGGCTGCGGACGAACAGTGATGTTTCACTCTCGCTCGTCTATGCCGAATTCGGCTGGGACACCGACATCTACAAGGCCCGGATGCTTGTTCAGGAAAGACTCC
>JAYWDF010000088.1:0-2581 GCA_043779985.1 Akkermansiaceae bacterium
GCCGCCGAGATCGGTGACGCCGCCGATGTTGATGCCGGCGTTGGCGATCGCGGTGGGATTGGTGATCGACGAGGCGACCGAACCGGTGACGGTGACGGAATCGCGGATGCTGGAGGCTTCGAATTTAAACAGGTCGCCATCGGCAAAGGCGCGGGCGGTACCGGTGACGCGGAGCTCACCGCCGTCGAGCGCGAGCGTCTGGACCGAGTTGAAGCCGCTATCGATCGCCGTGCCGTTGGTGACAAGACCGCCGGACTGGATGGTGAGGGCCTGGGTGGAGTAGGCGTGGCTGCCCCAGGTGTCGTTGCGGTTGAGGTCGAGGATGCTGCCGGAGCCGCTGACGGTCGTCGCGCCGGTCCCGAGCGAGCCCCAGCCGCTGACGCCCAGGGTGCCGCCGTTCACGGTGGTGGTGCCAGTGCGGTTGTCCTGCGCGCCGGTGATGTTCAGGATGCCGGCTCCTTCCTTGCGTAGAATGGCGACTTGACCGGCCTGCTGAGTTAATGCGTCGTTGATGGTGACGTTGAAAGTGTTGGTGTCGAAGACGAGGCCGCCGTTTTTGAGTATTAGGTTCGCGTTCGCGGGGGTGCCGACAAGAAAGTCGCCGTTCGCGACATTCGCTCTCAAGGTCGTGCCGTTGAAGAAGATGTTGCTTCTTGCGCTGCTTGCGCTTCCGATATCAAAACCGGTGAGGACCGCGGTGCCGCCATCGAGGTTGACGGTATTGGTGCCCCCACCAAAGCGGATCTTGCCGAGGTCGGCCTCGCCATTGGATCCCGTGCGCTTCATATCGAGGGTGCCGGAGGAGATCGTCAGATTGCTGACGGTGGTAGGGTCGTTCGCGCCCATGAGGATGCGCCGTCCGACCTCGACGATGCCGCCGTTGATGATGAGCGTGCCGCTCTTGACGCCGCCGCTGAAGTTGTAGACCCCGAGATTGATTGAGGCATCGCCGCTTCCGACTCCGCCAATGGCCAGCTTTCCGGCGCTTACCGTCACCGTTCCCGTGGCGTTGGTGCCGGAGCTGGTGCCAATCCACGCGGCGTTGGGGTATCCGTCGCCGCCAAAGGTGAGGGTGCCAGCGCTGCCGCTGAGCGTCAGATTGCCGGTGCCGATCACCAAGTTCGCCGCAGCGGTGCCGGTGCTGGTGTAGCTGGTGGCGGTGTTATAGATGACCGTCTGGGTGGAGCTGTCGCCGATGAGGGCACCGTTCGCATTGCCGTTACCGGGGATGATGTCGCCAGCCCAGTTCACGGCGGTGGAGTAGTCGGTGGTCGAGGCTCCTCCGTCCCAAGCGGTTTGCGCGTGAAGGGCGGCGGAGGTGAATGCCAGAGTGAGGCCGGAGAGCGCGGCAAGAGGAAGCGTGGTGCGATATGTTGGTTTCATGAGTTTTTGGATTTGGTGTGGAACGGTAGGTTATGGGATATTGCCAGAAGATAGTAAACGAGTGAATGGCTGAGGGGAAATACTAAAGCCGGTTTTGCTGAAAAAGGCTGATCACCTGCGTTTCGTTGAGCGCGGCTTCAAAGATGTAGAGTTCGTCGAGCGCGAGGGGCGTGTTTGCGGTCCGCCCGTCGTGGCACCAGTCGCATGGGAACAAGGTCAGGGGAATCGATCCCTTCACCGACGAGAGGGTCTGAATGGCAAGGGCTTTCGGGCTATCCTCAGCTAGGATGTCAGTGCGGAATGCCGGAGTCATGGCCTCCGGTCGACCGTCGAGGTAGCAGGCGATTTCTGGTCTCCCGTCCGTCAGTGATCGGCCGCTGTAAACAACGGCGAAGTGGTGCCACTGCTCGTCCTTGATCGGGGTGGTGCCGACAAGGTGGTAGGCCCCGAACGAGACACCGGCCACAGTGCCGACCTCGATTCGCCGCAAGTAAGTGAGAAATGCCGGATTCGGGTTGAAAGGACTCAGGGCGTGCGAACCCCAGCCGACAATCGGTTGCGCAACCGGTCCGCCGGGGCTCAGTTTGATCCAGTGGGCGATGGTCCGTGGCGCGGCACTTTCGATGCCGGTCCAGCCGGATCTTGCCTCCGCCAAAGCCCCGGTGGTGGCGAGAGCTTGTCCGAAGCGTCCTTTTACCTTGTGGAAAGCCTGCGGGTTTTCCAATCCGGCGAGGCGGCTGGCATCGCTGCCAGCGGCCGTTTGATTTTCCCCGGCGGTGGCAAACTGCGGTCCGTCATCGAAGCTCCAATGGAGGTGGGGAAGTGAATCCGGCAGCGTGGTGAGAAAATGCCCGCGATCCGGAGGAATCTCGCTGAAGTCACCGGCGTCCCCGGCGGCGCGCGCCATGCCGGCGGTGAGGGTCGCGGCGGCCTTGACACCGTGTTGCGTCCCGGCCTCGACCTTGCCGCGGAAGACGTGGACCTCGTCGAGTGAACCCGGCCGGGTGCACACCCCGAACTCAGTACCAAGATCGGTGACGATCAACCCGGGAGTCAGAACCTTGAACCCTGCTGCCCCGGCGGGGACGTGAAACCACGCGGTGCCACTTTGGAGAAAAAGCCGCTCCTTGCTGTGCAGCGTCAGATCGGCGGGGCCTCTCACGATGGACCGGACGCCGTTGGCAAAGGTGAGCTCGAG
>JAYWDF010000089.1:0-2579 GCA_043779985.1 Akkermansiaceae bacterium
AAGAGGGTTTGGGTCAGCGCGTTCCTCTTCATTGCCGGATTCTTGTCCGCGCGCCCAGCAGAAAGCATGCGGCTCACCGAGCCCGGGTGTCCCATTCCAGGCCTGGTGGAGATCCACTCGTTGTGACGCTGGTTCTAGCAAGCAAGAGTCCGGCCAACACGATCTTGCGTTCGCCCCTTTTTCCCAAAGCGGCGAGAGAGGACTTCGCGGTGCGGTCTGTTGGTAGCCGGGTTTCATGGTGATTGGCTTCCGTCCAGGTCGTGGGTGATTTGTTCGAGGCGGGCCTTGAGTTCCTCCTTGAAGGGAAGATAGAGCAACGGGGTCTCAAATAGCAGACATTGACGGCGATTTCTGGGATTGGGGGATGATTTCCACTGAAGGCGCGTGGCCCGAATCTCCGATGCGAGAGCTGATCGCAAAGGCGCATGTCGCTTTTTTGATTTATTTCAGTCCGTCGCTGTGGTGAGGCACTTGAAAAAGTGAACACTCTTTCATTGCTTCGTCACGGGAAATGTTCCAGCTTGCCTACGTGAAGTTCATTCCGGGGGATGAGGCCAAGGAAAGCCTGAATGATCGTGGCCTCACCTTCGAGATGATCGCATCCGCGCCAGTCCTCGGTTTTATCCCGAATCCCGCGCGGCAAGACCAGATGCTGTTGATCGTCGAAATCGCAGGCTACGCCCATGCCGCTCCCTGTGAAAAGCGGGGTGATGCCTGGCGAATCATCACTGCCTACCCATCCGGCAAATACAAAAAAATCTTCCTCCTATGAAAACCAAGCTACCCAGGAAATACGCCCCGCTTGCCGTGAAACTCACTCCTTGCGAGCAGTCCATCAAGGATGCCATTGATGAGAACGCCATCCCGGATACCGATCCCGCCTTGCTCGCGGAAGTGCGGGCCGGACTCGCGGTGCTCGCGACTTCTCTGCGTGGTGGCAAGCGCCCTGGTTCCGGCAGAAAGCCACGGGAAACCCGCCGCACCATGGTTCTGCTTTCCCCTGCCGCGCGGACCCGTTTGGAGGAATTGGCTGCCCAAGCCGGCAGCCTCAGTGCCGCTGTGGAGAAGGCGGTCATGGCATTTCCACGCTGAGCCGTGATCAGATCCGGGGGCTATGTCCGAATTTCTTCCTAAGCTGTTTCAGCCGCGCGAAGAGATAAAATGATCATTTTTTGCAACCTGACCCCATTTCTCTCGGACCCCATTTCTCCCGTCGCATGATTTTCATTGAAGGAGCGCGACCCAAGACCGGCGCAATTCCTAACGGTCAATCCATTTCCCCGGCTTCTTTGAGAATCAATCGTTCCAACTGCGGGCTGATCCAAAACCGTGCCCGGGTTCTCAGCTCGTATAAAACAGGTGCCAGGGCCGAAAGGCGGCCACGTGCCTTGGCGGCGGCAAGGATGCCCAAGGTGCCCGTGAATGGTAGCCCGTTGGCTGAGGCCGCGGTCCGGGCCGATAGATCATCGAGAATCAACAAGGAATCCGGATGTTCCATCCCCAAGGCCAGGCACTCGGATTCCCCGGGATGCAAGGTGGCCGAGAAACTGCGGACCAACAGCGCGTCTTCAGGTGCAAGCAAACGGAATTGCCCGGAATCCGCCGCTAGCACGGCTTTAGGGAACAAGCCGGATTTGACCCGGAGTTCATCGCGGACGGCGGGTGCGATGCATGCCGTGCCCGGAAGCTCACCAAGCAGATCCAGGAGGCCGATCTCCGCCAGGTTGATCAACGGCGAGGTGTTGCAGATGATCAGGCGTTCGCGAGCCATACTTCGAGGTTGCTGCGTTCGGTTTGGAAATCGGAGCTGTCCAGCGGTTGGGCGACCCGATGCTCACCGAGCCAATGTTGGAACTCCGCTTTCTCCAGTCCGGCCAGTTTGCAGGCGGCGGAGCCACCGATCACCCCGTCGGCATACAAGGCCGCGGCCAGCCGCCGGAGAAGTTCTGCTTCAAGCTGCGGACGAGGGATTTTGGCTGACGCCAAAACCTCCTCCGGAATTTCCAGCAACATTCCCTTCATGTGGCGATCTTAGTTCGCCTACCGGACTCTCGCCAGACGATTCTTCAAGCATCGAACCGCCCGTGGTAAACCCGCGTCTGATACTCCAGGCTAACAAATCCGCCGGTCTGATAGTTGGCGAACAGCGACTTCAATTCGGTGATCAGCGCCTCATGGCCGGGCTGGCCGGCGTTCGGGGACACCAGGGGGATGAAATCAGACCTTCGGGCGGAGTAGGATGGCAGGAGCGGAAGAATCCCAGAAACCTCGGAAAACCAAAGGAACAAGCCACCGCCCGAGGCGTCGATGCCAAGCTTACGCAACCCGTTAAAAATGCATGTTTTCTGCTTAAGTTAGTGCCATTCGTACCAGTCCCCGCAATGAAACAAAATGAAATGTGGTTAATCGAAACCAGAAGGACGGGATGATTTGTGAGAGCTGGAAATATTATAGTGCGGGAACCCTAGAGAACATCGCCATGGGCCATCACATGATACACCGCACCCGCATACTGAAATCTCGGCTGCCTTGCCATGGCCCGTGATTCCTTCTCGAAATCATCCGAGTCAATCTTAAAA
>JAYWDF010000090.1:0-2578 GCA_043779985.1 Akkermansiaceae bacterium
GGGAGGCTGAGGATCCCGGCGGCGGATAGCAAGCCTCAAGTTAACCCATCCGGGTTATATCGATGCCTAGCAGGCAGACATCGTCATCGAAGCGCTGCCCTTCCGAGAATGCGAGCACGCTGGAAAGAACTCCGTCGAGCATGTTGTCGAGAGGTTCGCTGGATTTCCGGTCGATGATCTCCATCAGGCGGTTTTCGAAAAACGGCTCGCCGCTCTGGTTCTCGGCTTCGAGGACGCCGTCGGTGAAGAGGATCATCCGGTCGATTTCCGCTAGCGGGATCTCTTTCGTCGGGTAGCAGGCGCCGCGGATCAAGCCGAGGCCCGGTCCCTTTTCGGAGCGTTCGCAGGCGATCTGGCGGACTCCGTTTCGACCGGCGATGATGGGGCCCGGGTGGCCGGCGCAGGAGTATTTGAAGGTGTGGTTGGTCAGATCGATGACGCCGAAAAAGGCGGTGGCGAACATGGTGGTGCCGGCCCGCTCGAGGATGGCGGCGAGCCCGTCATTGAGCCCTTGGAGGAAATGGCCGGGCTCGCTGGTCTGGGCCCGCTGCTTTTCGAGCAGGCCGCGCAGCATGGCGACGATGAGTGCGGAGCGGACGCCGTGGCCCATCACGTCACAAATGAGGACGCCGAAGCAGTCGTCGCTGAGTTTCATCACCTCGAAGAAGTCGCCGGCGAGTCCCGAGATCGGGATGTAGCGGGCGCCGAAGGTCACGTGGCAGTCGTCACTGCCGGTTGCGGCGGGAAATCCCTCGCCTGCGAGTGCTTGTTGGATTTCCCGCGCTAGCTGGAGTTCCTCCTCGTAAGCGAGGTTCTTTTGTTGGAGTTGGTGGGCGAGATGGGTGGCCTCGCGCTGGGCGGTGACGAGCTTGGTGACATCGCTGGAGACGCCGAAGGTGCCCTTGATCTGGCCGCGGCGGTCGCGCCAGGGAAACTTGGAGGTGATCACCCAGGTTTCAGTTTTCTGATTCCAGATTTCATGTTCGAGCTGATCGATGATCGCGACTCCGGTCTGGATGATGCGTTGCTCATCCTCCTCAGCGGGTTTCCAGTGGTCGAAATCGAAAAAATCGCGGTCGTGCTTGCCGGTGAGGTCATTGCCGGAGGGGATGCCAAACCACTCGGCCATGCCTTGATTGGCCATGGTGAACTTGGATTCGAGGTCTTTGAAATAGATCTGCAAGGGGACGTGATCGATCAATTGCCGGAGCAGAAAGCGCTCTTCTTCAACCTGGGCCTCGGCGGCCTTGCGGCGGCTGATATCGATCATGGATCCGGCGATGCGGATCGCCTTGCCCTCGCGGTTTCGCACGACGGTTCCCCGGATGCGGAGCCAGCGCCAATCGCCGCCGCCGGCGCGGACGCGGGCGTCGACCGCCAGAGTCTCCGGTCCACCGTCGAGCTGGGCTTGTGACACGGCACGTTCGAACGCCGGCTGATCATCTGGGAAAATGCTGTCGAAGGGCGGAAGGAATAAGTTGGGCGCGCGGTCCTTGCCGCACTCGAGGAACTCTAAAATCCGACGGGAATAGAAGATGGTTTTTTCATGGGTGCGCCAGTCCCAGATCCCTTCGTTCGATGCGCGCAGTGCGAGTTCCAAGCGTTCAAGTTTCACGCTGTTCCGCTGGCGTGTCATCTCCGGATCCTCGTTCATTACCCAAGGAGATTGCCTGCTTTTGCGCGCTTCGCAACCGGATTTCCTTGAAGACTCAGGGTCAGGTGGTTCCAAAATCAGAAGCGCCCGGATGGCTGGCAAACGGTGGCGGGTTGACAAGCGCGCCATAACAGATCTTGTTTGGAGGAGTGACTCGTAAAGTGGGAAAACAGATGCTCAAGGGAGTTTCGCGCTCGTTTTATCTAACCTTGCGCCTGCTTCCCAAGCCGATGCGGCCAGCGGCCAGCCTCGGCTATCTGCTGGCACGCAGCAGCGACACGCTGGCCGATACGGCGGCGGCACCACTCGACCTGCGCTTGAAGTGTCTGGGTGAGTTCGAGCGGGCGGTCGCCGGGGAGGCGGATGCGCCGCGTTGGCCGGTCTCGCTGCTGAATGCGATCCCGGACGTGCGGGAGCGCCATCTGCTGGAATCCGCGGGCGAAGTCCTCGGAGGACTGCGCCGGCTCCCTGCTGCCGAGGCCGGGTTGGTGAGGGAGGTTTTCGCCATCATCGTCAGCGGACAGCGAATGGATTTGGAGCGTTTCGCGGGGGCGAGTCGGAAGAATCCGGTGGCGCTGCCGGATGACGGCGCGCTGGAAGACTACGCATGGCGCGTCGCTGGGTGTGTCGGTGCGTTCTGGACCAAGCTCGGATTTCTGACGATGGGAGAGCGATTTTCGAAAGCCCCTCAAGCGCTCCTGTTGGAGCAGGGCATCGCGTATGGGAAGGGGCTCCAACTCGTCAATATCCTGCGGGACCTCGCGGCGGATCTGGCGGTCGGCCGTTGTTACTTGCCCGTCGCGGATCCCCGTGATTCCACCGCTTTGATGGCCAGCCACGCGCGCTGGCTGGCCCGGGCGGAAGCGCGGATGGGCGAGGGTGAGCACTACGCGAGCCAGCTTCTGTCGCGACGATTGCGCGCCG
>JAYWDF010000091.1:0-2577 GCA_043779985.1 Akkermansiaceae bacterium
TCCCAAATCCCGCAGCCTCGTCAGCGCCCCGATCAGGCGCGCCGTATCCGCCGCGTGCAGGCCGATGCTCGGCTCATCGAGCACATAAATCACCCCGGAAAGCCCAGCGCCCAGCTGCGTTGCCAGCCGGATCCGCTGCGCCTCACCGCCGGAAAGCGTCCCGCTCGTCCGTTGCAGCGTCAAATAATCCAGCCCCACCTCCACCAAAAACGCCAGGCGCGTCCGCACATCATCCGCCAGCCGCTTGCAAACCTCCGCTTTCGCCGGATCCGGCAAAAATCCCTCCATCCACCGCAGCGCATCCGCCACCCCCAACTCACAGAAATCCTGAATCCCCAGCCATTCGCCGCCCGCCCCTTCGATCTTCACCGCCAGCCACTCAGGTTTCAATCTTCGCCCGCCACAAACCTCGCAGGCCCGGTGCGCCATGAACTTCGCCAGCTTCCGCCGCGTGATCTCCGACTTCGCCTCCCGATACCGTCGCAACGTCTTCTCCGCATCCTCCCCCGCCGCCAGCAGCGCCGGATCACAATACATCTCCGTCCCCAAGCCCTCGCACGCCTCACATGCCCCGAGATGCGAGTTGAAGGAAAAGTGCTTCGGCGAAATCTCTTCCACCACAAACCCCGTCCGCGGATTCCGATAGCTCGTCTGAAACGCCAGATCCCGCCAAGCATCCCCACCCGGCCCCTGCACCGCCGCCCGCGCCTCCGCCCCGCACAACCGCAGCGCCGTCTCCACCGAGTCCGCCAGCCGCGACTCCACCCCCGCCCGGATCACAAACCGGTCCACCACGATCTCCACCGCCCCCGGAAACTCCGGCCACCTCGCCGCCGCCTCCTCGATCTCCAACACCTTCCCGTCCACCCGCACCCGGATGTATCCCTGCCGCTGCAAATCCCCCAGCAACCTAGCCGGCTCGCCCAGCTCCTCCTTCGGCAGCGGAGCTAACAAAACCACCTTTGTCCCCTCCTCCATCGCCGCCAGCACGTTCACGATGTCCGCCGCGCTCATCCGCTCCAGCCGCTCGCCGGTCTCCGGGTCGTGTGGAATCCCCGCCGCCGCCCACAGCACCCGCAGGTAGTCGTAAATCTCCGTCGCCGTCGCCACCGTCGAGCGCGGATTCAGCCCGCCGCCGCGCTGCTCGATCGCGATCGCCGGGCTCAGCCCCTCGATCGAATCCACATCCGGCTTCTCCAACTGATCCAAAAACTGCCGCGCATACACCGACAGCGACTCCACATACCGCCGCTGCCCCTCGGCATACAGCGTGTGAAATGCCAGCGATGATTTCCCCGATCCGCTCGGCCCCGTGATCACCACAAGTTTCCCCCGCGGAATATCCACATCGATATTCTTCAAATTATGCTGCCGTGCCCCACGGATTCGGATCGCGTCCACCCCTCCACAACAATCTGTCTGAGAAAAACTTCCAAGCCCCAAACTGGACCGCGGAATTCATTCCGCCCGAAACTCTCCGCATTCCCCCTCCCCGTCCTCCGCCACTCCGCGTTTCGATTCATCTTCCCCTTCGAAAACCTTTGCGCCCCTCCGCGACCTTTGCGCCTCTGCGGTAAATCTCTTCCATTTCCACACTCGCCACCCCGCGCCCCACACTTCTAGCTTCCGCCATGCCCCGCCTCGCCCGCATTTTCCTCTGGCTCACCGTTTCCCTGCTCGGAGCCACCGCCGTCGCCGTCGCCGCCTTCCAGCGCGGCGAGCCGGTCAACGCGCTCTGGCTCGTCGTCGCCGGCGTCTGCACCTTCGCCGTCGCCTACCGCTTCTACTCCGCCTGGCTGATGGCCAAGGTGCTCACCATCGATGACAAGCGCGCCCCGGCCGCCGTCACCTGCTGCGATGGCAAGGACTTCGTTCCCACGCCCAAGTGGGTCGTCTTTGGCCACCACTTCGCCGCCATCGCCGGACCCGGCCCGCTCGTCGGCCCGGTTCTGGCAGCGCAATTCGGCTACCTCCCCGGCACCCTCTGGATCCTCGTCGGCGCCACCCTCGGCGGCGGCGTACACGATGCCATCATCCTCTTCTCCTCCATGCGTCGCAACGGGAAATCCCTCGGCCAGATGCTCAAGGAAGAGCTCAATCCCTTTATCGGCCTCATCGCGATGATCAGCCTGCTCGCGATCATGACCATCTTGTTAGCCGTGCTCGGGCTCGTCGTCGTCAAGGCCCTCGCCGAGAGCCCGTGGGGCCTCTTTACCATCGCCGCGACCATCCCGCTCGCCTTCGTCATGGGCGTCATGATCAAGAGCGGAAAATTCAGCGTCACCGCCGCCTCCGTCTTCGGTGTCGTCGGCCTGCTCGCCGCCGTCGTCGGCGGGAAATACCTGTCACCCGGCCTCACCGCTGCGCTCACCCTCAAGTCCACCCAGCTCGCGTGGGCCATCATGATCTATGGCTTCGCCGCCAGCGTCCTGCCGGTCTGGATGTTGTTAGCTCCGCGCGACTACCTGAGCACCTTCATGAAACTCGGCACCGTCGCCGTGCTCGGGATCTTCATCGTCATCCTCGCCCCGCCGCTGCACATGCCCGCCATCACGCCGTTCATCCACGGCGGCGGCT
>JAYWDF010000092.1:0-2574 GCA_043779985.1 Akkermansiaceae bacterium
TTGTTTTCGCCCCAACCGTCATCGACGGCGAGGGTGAGCGCGGCCACAGACTTGCCGCTCGGGGTGTATCTGAGTTCGACTTCGCCGCCAACGCGGCCGATGATGTTGACTGAGTTCATGATTGGATTCGGTGTGATGGTCCGTCGATTTCGAGAATGCCGCCGGTTTCGGTCAGCCGGGAGATGATCGAGTCTCCCAGGCAGTCCACCAGCGCTGCCTCGGTCAGGTTGGCGATGACGATGGTGGGCGCCATCGCCCCATAGCGGCGGTCAAGGATGTGTGTCAGTATCCGATCCTCCCACGCCGAGTTTCCACGCTCCTGAACTTCATCGAGGATCAGCAGTTGCGTCTTCGCCATTTCCGAAACGATGTCATCTTCGGACTCTTTGGACGCCTTGCCAAAGCTCGCCCTGATTCTCAGGAAGAGCCCCATCGCTGTAGTGTAGTAGCCCTTGTCAGGTGAGTAGTTCCGCATCGCCTCTGCGGCAAAGCGGGTTTTCCCGGTTCCGCGCGGACCGATGAGCGCGACGATCCCGCCGTCCTCGCATTTCTGCATGATTTTTGCGAAATGCTCCATCCAGACAGGATCGAGCTGGGGGCGCTGCCACTCAGATCGATAGCGTTTCGGGACTTCGGTCCGGGGTGAAATGTCCCGCGCGGCGAATGCGGTTCCACGAATTTGCTCGGGAGCTTCAGGGGCTGCTTCGATCAAGGCTGCCAGTCCTTGGATCGACGATGATACGTGTTCTTGGATAGTGCTCACAGTCTTGGTAGTTTGGTTTTCGGTTCGGGGTATTCGGTGGCCGCTTTTGTCTGGCGGTGTTCTGGCTTGGTGGTGGGTTTTGCTTTCTCATTCTCATTCCAGAGCGACGCGTAGCGCCTCAGGGCTGCCCGCCAGTCCGCAATGGAATGACCATGTTTGGTGATCCACCCGGCAGCCTGCTGGGTGTCATGGAATGCCACGGCACAGGCTTCGCTGATCGGGACCGGCGCGGATGCGGCGTAGGATTTCACCTGCTCGACGGTCGGGATCTCATGCGCCCGCCCGCTTTGAGTGATGCTTACTTCTAGCTTCTGGTTTCTAGCTTCTGGTATGGCATCGTTTCGCATTGCGTCCGCATTGCCTTCCGTATGCGAATCGCATGCGGTTCGCATACGCTCCGCATTCCATCTGGATTCAGCTGCCATCCGGGCGGCATCGGATCTCTTCTTTTGGGTCGCCCCCATGGCGGCAAGGTCGCGCTCGATGCGTCTGGAAATCAGGGTTACTCTCCCGTCATCCTGTCGCACCACATCGCCCACCTCGCATTCCTCGATCTCTGCAATTACCCGCTCCGCCTGCTCTGCGTTCGTGGCACCGAAGACCCGGCACCATTGAGGGATTTTGAGAGTGATCGACGCATTCCGCGCCAACCACGCCTTGCACAAGAAAGTTTGCCATGCGCCCCGAGCACCCACGCTCAGGACGTCGCAGTCGGCCAGCCAATCCGCTGGATAGAACTGCATGTAAGGAAGTTCATTTGCCATAATTAAAATTCTTCCACGGCCCATCCGCCGCCTTCTTTTTTGGGTTTCACCTTCACGGCGATGAACCGGAAAGGGTAGAGGTCCGCCGCGATTTTGATTTTCGCCCTGGCATCGTCCTGCCAGAAGCCTTTGACCTCGTGCATTTCCATCACGCCACTCGCAAGCATCACGGCGAAGTCGGGGCTGTAGAACGTGTTTTCCGCGAGCCTGAGCTTCACGCCTTCGAACTTAAACCAGGCCACCTCGCCGGCATGTTGGAGAAGTTTCAGCCGGTCGGCATAAGCCTGTTCGGTTTTGTTCATCTGCCCGGTCTTGAGGCGGCCGAGGGCGAAGTTTCGACGCTGCGCATTCATCTCGCCACCTCCTTCAACTTCCGCCGGATCGTCAGCGCCCGGTTCACCTCTTTCAGATGGGCCGGATTCTGATCAGGCATGAACGCCAACTTGCAAAGCGCGCCGCTGAGCTGCTTTTCCGCGGCGAGCTGGCGGCGGAGCTGGTAGATGGTTTGCTTCATCTTGGCGCGGGACGCCTTGTGATGGCCTATTGTCATGACAGCGCGAGTTCTCTCTGTTGAGGGTTGATGATTTCCCAGATGGACTCCGCGTGCTTCTGGGCCTCCTCTCGATCCTCGCGGGACACCAGCATGAGCGCGTGGCGTAGGCAGCACAGGCCGTTTCGTCCGGCGGCTTCGCGGGTTGGATAGATCCCCATGAACGGGGTTCCCATGCCGGTGATGGAAAGCTGGAACTCGTGGGCCTGCTCAAAGTGACCGCCCACCTCCCGGACGGAGACGCGCAGCACTGACCAAGCCAGCTTCGGGTGTGGCGCGTCGAAATAGACGTCGCGCTCGAAATCGCTCGAGATCACCCTTCCCCCCTTTCCCACAACTGACAGGCCGGCGACTTCGCCCGCACATCGGTTTTTGGGCCGCCGGTCCATGCGTGTTTTACCAGCCCACATTTCAGATAGGTCTTGGCATGCTGGATCCGGCAGAGGTGCTTGCAGGACTTGCAGCTTTCGCCTGCCGGTCCTGAGCCTGGCCGTGAG
>JAYWDF010000093.1:0-7547 GCA_043779985.1 Akkermansiaceae bacterium
CCGCCTGCCGAAAGTGGAAGCGCCCGTGCCGTTCCGCCGGTGATGGTGACGGAACCCTGGTGGTTGATTCCTGCCACGCTGTGGTCGTAGGCAAAGATATTGAAGGCGCGGCGGGTCACCGGATAGATCTGCCCGGCTTCAAAAATCAAATCGCCCGCGATGTGAAGCGTTCCATTGCCACGGACGTCGCCGGTCGGCGCGAGGAAGCTCGCTGTGCCGATGCCTTGCAACGACAGATCGCCGATGTCTATCAAATCAGCCTTTACCGTGAGGCTGCCCTGACCGGAGGTGGGACTCAGTAGGAAGTTGGAAAGGTCGCTGGCCCCCGCGACGCCTTTGGAAAACAACTGCACGGAAGTCTGTTGCGCGGGCGCGCGGAACGCCTGGCCTAGCACGACGTGATGCGCGCTCAGGAGCACGTCGGAATTCCCGTAAATGACCCCGCCGCTGGCGATCCGGAGGCTGCCGGGAGCCTCGATGGAAACCGGGCCGTCAAAGCGGATGTTGCCATTCAACGCCAGCGAATCGAAACCGCCCGTGGCGTAGCGAGCCACAGAGAAATGGCCGAGCTGGGCGGCCTGGTCGCCAGCCGCATCGAGAACCAACCTGCCAACCGCGGGCGCGGAAGCACTGCCAGCCAAGGCGATGCCATTCTGGCTAACAACGAGATTCGCATCGGCCGTGGTGAATGGAGAGAGGTTGGGAACGAAGCGGCTCGAGGAAACAGAGAGCGAGCCCCCGGTGGCGGAAATTCCACCGGCTTTCCCGATCAAGGTCGCATCCGTGAACAACATCTCGCTTCCCGTCAGAGAGATCGTCCCGCCGTTGCTGTCGATCCGCATTGGAACCGTCTGCGCCCCTTCCGGCAGGGCGTCCAGCGCAGTGAACGTCGGGGAAAGATCAAGCACGCCGCTCGCCCCGGACACGTCAAGCAGAGCACCGCTTTCCGCGATGATGTTGCCGGAGACCGTAATCGTTCCACCGGAAATCACTTGTCCCTTGCGCAATCCGAACGGGTTGTCCACCAGCACGGTTTTGCCAGCCGTTGATAGCAAAGCGGTCGAACCAAGATGCGCCGTTGGCAATGCGCTGACCGGGGGAGTGCTGATGTCAGCCGGGAATTGATTCCGACCCGCGACGGTGATCGAGCCGCCGGGAGCGATCACCGAGCCGAGGATGGTGACGGTCTGCCCGCTGAATGAAACGCTTCCTTTGCCAGCGGTGGCGATGGTCGCATCGGTCGTGATCGTGCCATCGATTCCAATCGACGCGCCTTCGCCCATCACCACGTTTCCTTGCACTTGGGGGATCCCGTTGTAGCTCGCTCCCACGGCTCCGAACGCGAGGCTGATCGGAGAGCGGATGCCCTCTTCCCGGGTGATAGAATCCAGGCGAAGATTCTTCCCTGATAGGTTGGCGAAATAGCTTTTCACCAGCGGCTGGATCCGCGTCCCGTCCGCGATGTAAATCCCCGGCACGTATTCGCCGGCCACCGGCTTCGCCAGCCCAATTACTGTTAGAGATACGCCACCGAACCCGCCCTGGCTGAAAAAATCCGGTTGGAGCAGGGTGACACCGGGATTTCCTGATGCTCCGCCGATTTGGAACGCAGGAGCCGTTAGCGCGAGCGAACCCGCCTTGGCACCGGAGAAACCCTGGAGCGCGGCACCCAACAGCAACTTGCCGCCGAGGGTCGCGCTGAAGCCGATTTCCCGCCCGGCCGCGACGGTGAGGCTGCCTCCGTTGCCATAGCTGACCGCGCCGGTGGCACTCGCCATCGCGCCGCCGGAAACGTCGATCAAGGCGCCCTCGGACAGGCCCGCCGAGTAGCCTTCGATCTTGATGCTACCGCCATTTAGCGCGATCGGACTGATACCGCTGGAATCGGAGCCGGACCGGTCATCGACGATCATCCCAGCTGTGCTCAGCCTGCCAACGGAGCCCAGGGTGAACTGCCCGCGCCCGGCCACCGCCGCCGGCGAAGCCGAGGCGACCGTGGAGTTCTGGATCAAATTGACCGTGTCCAGGGACAAGTTGTAGGTGCTGAACGCAAGGCTTCCACCGGCGGCGCTGACGCTTCCATCGATCGTAATGTTAGATGCTTTGAAATTGATCGTGCTGCCGGATTGTCCTACCAGGTCGACGGACTGCGGAACCGTGATATTTCCATCGTTGTTCTCGATAGTGAGCGAGCCGAATCCGCCGTCCGCCACCAGTTCCGGGGAGAGGAAAACCACTGCCTGACGATCCGCGCGCAACGCCAACGAATTCCCGTCAAGATCCAGGGCGAAGGGATCGGCAGCGTGCTGGAAGGCATCCGCTTTGAACACGATGTCCGGCGGTGCCGGCGCATGGAAAGGCAGCGCGGGATAAGTCAAATCCTGGGCGACGAAGCTGAGCCTGATCGAACTTCCAGTGACCGGCGTGGTCCGCTGCAGCCCACCATTGAAGGTATTGCCCACCAAGCTGCCGTCGAGAGCCATCGAAGGGGCGGTGATCGCGAGACTTCCTCCGGCCCCGCCCGACGTCGAGCTTTCCTCAAAGCGGTAGCCGTTGAGAGCCAGTGGCTTTTGATAGGTTTCGGCAACGCCCCACTTCGCGTTTGAGACCGTGGTCTTGCCATCGTAAATCCCGTCGTAAACTTCGTTCGGCAATGCCTTGCCGATATCGACCAGATGGCCATTGGAAAGTAACTGCGTCGTCTGGACGGCACCTCCCGTGTATTCGACAGAGCCGCCCGAGACGTCGATCTTCGAGCCTGCTTGCATGACCACGGAATCGCCGGCGCTGATGTTGACAGTGCCGCCCGCGACCGTGAGCTGACCCACACCTTTCTGAATCAAATTGGCAAATCCCGAGATGTTCGCGAGAGGCGTCCCGATCCACATCTCCTGCTGATAGATTCCCGCGTCGCGGATATCCACACTCACCGTCGCGTTGCGGAGAATCCCCTCACGCTGGAGCGGCGAACCCGCTAGCTCGGCTCCCCGGAGCTGGACGGTGACGATGTTCTGCGAAACGGGAACCGGCACTGCGATGGATCCTGAGACATCCACCATCACGCCGCTATCCAGATAGACTTGGCCGCCGGACTGGGAGAATACCGATGTTGGCGATATTCCTGCCGCGAAGTTCCAGATCCCGGCCGCGAAACTCACCCTGCCGCTCGTCGCCAGGAGGGTGGAATTTTCTCCCAAGTGGACCGCTTTCCCGACGACGTTGACCTGCGAATGAAGGGCCAGTTCGGTGCCGATCGCTGTTTCCTTGCTACCGAGTTCGGGCAGGATGCGGATCACGCCGGCCTCGCCCAAATTGACCGTGCCAGTATTTTGAAAGAGGAACAAATCGCCCTTGGCGGAAGCTGAGGAACGGTTAGAAACGGCGTTGTATTGGGCTTGCAGATCGATCCGACCGTTGAGAGATGCCGACGTGGTGCTGTCCAGCATCCCGAGCTGGTGGATCTCCCGCCCGGCGATGGTGATGCTGCCCCGTGGCGAGTCAACCAGTCCGCTGACGGTGGTGGTCCCGGCATAGCCGCCGACCTGGCCGACGAAAACATCGAGACCGCGGAGGCTGGGATCGCTGGAGGAATGCGCGTCGAAGCCGACTTGCAATCCGGACGCCAGAATCGTTTGCCCGTCGGGCGTTGAAATCGTACCTTCGTTCCGGACGTTCGGCCCGACCAGGGTGACGCGTCCACCGACTTTCGCGGAATTGGTGGGGCTGGTGAGAACCGCTCCTTTTTGGACGGTAACGTCGCCATATTCGCCGTCGGCAGCCAGTGGAGCCTCGGGAGTGAAAGCGGGCGTGCCGGCGAGACCGGCGGGGATCGCCAACGCGCTGAAGAGGAACTGCGCATCGGGATTGTTTAAAAGACCGCGGGTAATAAGGTTCTCATTGATGGGCAATGATGAAGCTGTCAGACCGCGCACATTCACCTGGCTGCTACCACCGAAAATAATACCGTTCTGGTTAATGAGATAGACTTGTCCGACCGCCTTGATGCTACCGAGGATTTGTGTGGGATTTCCGGTAGGGTCTGAAATTTTGTTGAAGGCGATCCATAGGGCGGAGGTCTCGCCGCCGGCGGTCTGGTCGAAGGTGACAGTGGTGTTTTTGCCGACGTTGAAGGTTTGCCAGTTGAGCAAGGCTTGCTGGGCAGTCTGCTTGATCGTGACGTTGGTGGCATCTAGCGTGACCGTTTGAGTCGGCAAAACGGCACCAGTCCACTTGGAAGGATCGTTCGCGACCGCGGCGGAGACCTGAAGTCCGCCGACCCCGAGTCCGTTTGGCACGTTAGGCAGAGCGACCGTAGCGCCTCCTAGATTATTGGCACCGTTGATCGCCGCATTCCGCGCGGCGTTCTGCATCGCCCGAACCGCATTGATGGCTTGGTTAGTCCGGGCAAGTGTATCCTGCGCATTGGCGCGGACCGTATCGGTGGTTGACGGTGTCGCGCCCCCGGTGCCTGACGCCGCAGACGGGAGAGGAGCTCCGGCAGTTCCACCTCCGCGCAGAAGATCACCTGCGTTTGCCGTAATGCCGCTGACCAGAAACGTGAAGCCGACGAAGACCGGGGCACCATAGTTGAGCGGGCTGCTAAACAGCGGTGTGCTCCGAAAGTAAAAACGTTTTGGCTTCATGGGCGAAATGTCTGAAGATGAATTAATTAAGCGACGAAATGCGGATTCTATCAGGGCTTTAGAACCAGGCTGCTGATCCCGATCTCATTGATGGCGAGGGGATTTTCCTTGAGCAGTTGCGCCAGTAACTCCTGACGCTTGCTGCGGGAACGATCTGCCCGCAACTGGGTGACCAAGTTCTCACGGACTTCATCGAATGCGGGGGTGCGCGGTTCACGGATATCGAGCACTTTCAATACGTGCCAGCCGTCGTTGAGTTTGATCGGTTCGGAAACGGCTCCTAAAACCATCTTCGGAAGTTTCTCACGGATTCCGGGTTGGACCTGCTCCTCGGTGAGCCAGCCGATTTCACCACCGCGCGCGGCACTTGCAGGTTCTTCGCTTGCGCTTCGGGCGATGGTTTGGAAGTCCGCGGTCTTGGCCCGGAGTTGCTTGATAGTCGCCTCGAGTTTTGCCTTATCGCTGGCGATGAAAATCTGCGCCAAGCGGAATGATCGTGGGATCAGGAGCTTGGATTTGGACGTCTCGTAGGCAGCCGAGAGTTCGGTTTCGCTAGGGTATCCAGGTTCGGGGGTGGAGGCATTTTGAAGGTAGGTCTCCGTAAGAGTGGACTCGCGGGCCCGAACCAGCTTGGCGATGACCGCGGGTTCTTGTTCCCACTTTTTGTCCAAAGCTTGTTTAAGAACCATCCGCTGAACAAGCAGCGCGCGGACATATTGACCGAGAGCCGCGGAATCAGCGGCGATTGCGGCTTGCTGGTCGGCATCAAGACCAGCAATCACCTCGCGGATTTCAGTGTTTGTAATCTCAATATCACCGACTTTGGCAACGATCGTTGAGGTTTCCGCACACAAGCAGGAAAGTGCGGTGATCCACGTGATGGAAATTGTTCTTATCATGTTCATCCTAATCCGATGCCTTTGTTGGTAATAGTCCGACAGCCGCATCCCGTTGGATTGTGACAGTATCGACAGATTGCCGAATCGAGCTCAACGCTTCTGAGCGCTGATCCGGTTGTCGAGGATCCTGTCTTTGTAGCCTTGGACGAGATTTTCAACCTTGACCCGGGTCGTGCCGATAAAGGGCTCGCGGGCACCCAGCGCCTTGCCGAGCGAATAGCTTTCGTAGCGATCCAGAATCTCGCTGGCCGTGGTGAAGAGCGCGATATTTTTGCGCTCGCGATCCGCGATGGTGCGCTGATGGACGATGATCTCGGCGGCGAGTTTGGAGCGCTCCTCTTCCTTGGTGCGGGCAACTTCCGCAGCCTTTTGGTAACCAACTTTCCATTTCTCAAGTGCCTCGTTATATTGCACAATCCGGCTTTCACGCTCGATGAGCTTATTATTGAGTTTCGCGATGGACTCGTCCGTCGCAACTCTATCAGCGCCACTTTGCTTCACCAGCGAGGCATTGCGCTTCTCGAGGTCGGCGACCTTGGCGACGAGGGCCGCATTTGTCTGCTCCGCAGCCATTTGGGCTGCCTGCGCATTGGCGGCATCAGTCTGAGCGGTGCGAAGCTGGAGGGTGACACTGCGGAGCTGCTCGCGAATTTTCAGGGAGGGATCTGGAGCTTCGGCTGCCCACCCGGTACTGGCCATGATGCCGAGCAACATGAGAAAGTTTATAGGTTTCATAATTGATTAGAATTTTGCGTTGATGTCGAACTGAAGGGTGTCGGTGCTGAGGGGAGAACCGATAATTTCATCGGAGCTCATCCAACGAAGGCCAAGGCGGACGGCGCGTGAAATCGCCATATTTCCACCAAGGGTGAAGCCCTGGACATTGGTCCCGCCGCCACCGAAGTCGGAGTCGGTAAAACCATCCACGACGGCATCGGATTCGACGTAGCGGTAGCCGAATCCAGCCTGCCAATCGCCGAAGGTCTCGAGGGCGGGCTTGCCGATTTGAAACATTAGATTCCAAGCGGTATCGCCACCTTGGAAGCCACCCGGTGTGGTGGTGCTGCCTGGACCTCGATTGTTGACGGCGCGGGAGGCGACACCTGATTCATCAAAAGCGATGTTCTTCGTAACCTCGCCAAGAAGCGAGATCCTCACGGGATCAAAGTGATCGTAATCAAGTTTCCCGGTGATTGTAAGATTACGGAACTGCGATGCCAGACCGTAATACTGATATTGGTATTTTGTGCCAAAGTCATTAGCAGCAGTAGGCACAATGTCCCGCAGCGCCATGTAGGTGTTTCCACGTTGGGCGAAGCCGGGACGGGTGGAGTCGGTATCACCGGCGTCGTTGGCATTAAGTGGCGTATATGGCGTGGAGAGCTTGCCTTCGATTTTGCTGAAGTCGTAGTAAGCGATTCCAAATTTCGCGGTAAGTTCATTCGTGATTTTCCAGTCGATACCGAACTGGGCTCCGGTGAGCCATTTGTCGGTACTCTGGAACTTTGCCGGCTGGTTTGAGGCGAAATTGAAGTCCGTATTATAGACAGGAAAATAGCCTGCAGTGAAGAACGAGTTCACTTGATCGTTCAGCTTGACCTTGCCCCGGACCGCAAGACCGTCGAACCCAAGATCGTCGTCCCACTGGATATCGGTGGAGAAGAATGGATTATCAAACCTACCAAGGAGAAATAGCAATTCCTGACCATCCCCAGGTCCGGCATCGTAACTTAGGAATGCGCGGTCCAGCCAGACGGCATACTTTGAGAAATTGCCTCCGGATCCACCGAGAGTCTGGTTCGGAGAGGTGGGTGAGTTGCTATCCCCGGTCGCGAGGCGGATGCCTCCATTGAATCCATCGCCAAGCATGATCTCCGTGCCAAAGCGTGCGCGGAGGCGGGTTCGCTGACGATCTTGGTCAACGTTATACTGCGGGGAAAACTGCGTGCCCGACGTGTCGAAGGGCGCGCCAGTATTGATGGCATTAAAGTTAGGAAAGGCGCCG
>JAYWDF010000094.1:0-2569 GCA_043779985.1 Akkermansiaceae bacterium
CTGCCCAAAGAAACCTTCGCCGCCCTCGCAATCGTCGCCGGGTGCGCCTCCACTGACGCCACCCGCTACGTGCTCAACGGCGTGCATTTCACACCGGAGTACGGCGGCATGCTGATCGCCACTGATGGTCGTCGCTTGACCGGCGCACCCGCCCGTGTTCCAGACCGCGCGTTCGTGTTGCCCACTACGGCCGTCCATGTGCTCGTCCATCCCGACTTTGGCACCCGCGACGCCGCAATCCTGCAATCGGACGATGACAAAGGCACCCACATCCAGTTCCGCTCCGGTCCACACACGCTCATCGCCAAAACCATCGAAGGCCACTACCCGAACTACCGTAACGTGATCCCCAGCCACCTGCCGCAGTCCGTCACCATACCTGAAACTCACAAGGCCGCACTCATCGCGTGGCTGCGATCATTGAAAGGAAAGTCGAACTCCGTGCGCCTCACCTGGGAACAGCCGGGCCATCTAACACTGACCCACCGCGACTACGAAACCGTTGGCGCGACCATCCAGATTCCCGTCACCATCGAAGGCCAGCCACCCGAGATCGCCTTTGACCCGAAGCATCTGGCAGACGCCCTCGAAATCGGCCCAACGCTACGCCTCGCGGACAAGCTCAACCCCGGCATGGCCACCAGCCCCTCCGGCAACTTCTGCCTGCTCATGAGCCTGCGCTTCACCGAGGAGACCGCGACGGAGGACACTGCGAGCGAAACACCGGCACCCGCCATCGCCGCCTAAATTTCGGATTACCGCAAGGCGATCCGCGCCAAGCCTTCCCGCCAGTCCCACGGGGGATTGACGGGAGGGTGAATAGGGGTGAATCGGGCATTTTTTTTAGCTCCAAGTTCTTTGGTCCTTGGATTTAATGAAACATTTTTTCGCTTTATTTGGTAAAATGTATCGTTTAAAGATACTTTGTCGTGCCAATAAAGCATTCATTCACGCTACCGTCCTCATCGCCCCTGATCTCCCATGGGCAGCTCAAGGATG
This sequence comes from Akkermansiaceae bacterium, assembly GCA_043779985.1. GTDB lineage: Bacteria > Verrucomicrobiota > Verrucomicrobiia > Verrucomicrobiales > Akkermansiaceae > Luteolibacter. The sequence goes on from JAYWDF010000094.1 coordinate 1,000, forward strand.
CATTGGCAGCCTATGGAAATCCACGGATGAAGGTGTCTCGGATGCTGGCGGCGGGAGAATTGATACCGCTACGCCGCGGGCTCTATTTGCGCGACCGCAGGGTCGATCCGCGTGCCTTGGCTCCGGCGATCTACGGGCCGTCCTACGTCAGTTTCGAGTCCGCGCTGGCATGGCACGGGCTGATCCCTGAGCGGGTGGAGGAAGTCGTTTGTGCCACGCTCAAGCGCCCGGCGGAATTTGAAACAACGGTGGGTCGTTATCGCTATCGGCATGTGCCGGCCCGAGTATTTGCGATAGGGATTGAGCGCGTGGAGGATCCATTGCTTCCATGGCTGTTGGCCTCTCCGACGAAGGCGCTTTGTGATTCCGTGGCCCTTAATGCTTCGATCCGTTCGCAAAAGGATGTCCGTGCCTGGCTGGAGGCGATGCGAATCGAGGATCTCCCACCGCTTGACCATGAGCAACTCGCCGCCTGCGCCGCATGTTATGGACGGCCTGCCGTGCGCCACCTCGCACGTTATTTTCTGAAAACTCCGACCACGCCATGATTCATCCCGCACTCGCCGGTCTGATTGACCGCTACCAACCCCAATCCACCAACGACTATCAGAACGCCGTGCGTGAGATCGCCCAGGAGATCGCTTTGCTCGGACTCTGGCGCACGCCGTTCTACGATCACGCCGCGTTCTACGGTGGCAGTGCCTTGCGGATTTTTCATGGCTTGCAGCGGTTTTCGGAAGATCTGGATTTTTCGCTGCTCGCGCCCAAGCCGGACTTTTCACTCAAGGCATATCTCGGAGCGGTGGCGGATGAATTGGCGGCCTGGGGTTTTGAGTTCCGGGCGGAAGGAATCGAGAAAACCCACCCGTCTCCCATCGAATCGGCGTTTTTGAAAGGCCGCACGGTGATCAACCTTCTGCAAATCGGAGCGCCACCGGAAATCGCGGCGCGCCTTCCCAAAGGACAGCTCATCCGCATCAAGCTGGAAATCGATACCGACCCGCCACCTGGCGCGACCACTGAAATGCTCACCCGGCTTGTGCCCACGCCCCATCAGGTCCGCGTTTACGAACTTCCCAGCCTGTTCGCCGGCAAGCTCCACGCGGTGCTTTGCCGGAATTGGAAGAGCCGCGTCAAGGGCCGGGATTTTTACGATCTCGTCTGGTATGTCGGCCGCCGCGTTCCGCTCAACCTCACCCACCTGGAAGCCCGGATGAGGCAGTCCGGGGATTGGCCGCTTGAAACGCCGCTCGACGCGCCCGGTCTCCGGGAACGCTTGGAGGAACGATTTGCCAGCATCCGCTTCGATCAGGCGAAGGAGGACATCGCACCGTTTCTCAAGGACCCCCGCGAACTCAGCCTCTGGTCCGAGGGCTTTTTCATGGATCTAATTCCGGTGATTCAGACCAGAGAGAAATGACACGCGCCAAGACAGACAACCTGAACGACGAACTGTAGTCCTAAACTGCAAGAAAATCGCCTCATTGTGTTTGCTTGGCTTTAGCAAAATCGAGTAGGCTCCTTCATGAGGCGGACCCGAAAGTTCGGCCACGGAGGGGCTAAACTAAGC
>JAYWDF010000095.1:0-2560 GCA_043779985.1 Akkermansiaceae bacterium
CAAGGACGAGGACGGCAAGGTCATTGCCGAGTTCATCTTCCCCTCCAATGCCGCCCGCCACAGCTTCGGGACCTTCCACCTCTACGCATTCGAGAACGCCGGCAAGACGGCTCTCCAACTCGGCCACAAGGGAAACCCAGCCATGCTCCACGAGCACTACAAGAACCACCTCGCCGCCAAGCATGCGAAGGCATTCTGGGAGATCATGCCGGCCATGGCAGCGGAGAACGTGACCAACATCAGCAAGGGAAGGAGGACGGCATGAAAAAAATTCCAGCAGATTTACTCAACGAAGCGGATATGGCGGCATCCATTCCTGTGAAAAAGGTCGGGGCGGAGACGTCTAACGTGTATGATGCCGTGTGCGGTATCCGTGCCGCTCGCCAGCTAAAGAAAAAAGCGGGTCAACCGTGGAAGCAGCTGCGAGACATCCTCGACAGCGCAGTCGAAAGTGGAAATTTTAGTGCGTTTGATGATTTTGCAAAAGCATGGGAAAGAATGGACGTGTCAGCTTTTTCGTTAGGCAAACATTTCGTCGGTTTTCCATCATCGAAACCAAGGGAGCCCGTCACTCGCAATATTGTAAGCGCGGTTCGTGGTCTTCAATTTGTTAATGGCAGAGCTCCGACACGGGGCGAGATACTAGACAAATTGGCGGAGCTTGGGTGCGCCATTGATGAGGCGCAACTCAGCCGACAACTCAAAAAGATGCGCTGGCAAAATCTGATTCCAAAGGCAGGCGACTTGGCACCATAAAGTTTTTTGATGCCAAGGTAAAAAGACGCACGGGACTGCATGGTCTGTCCCGTGATTACTACTTCACCATTACTAACGCGTCACGAGGCCGCAGAAGCCCTCCATCAGTCCCTCCGCACCATTGACGAGAATATTGCCAACGGCTCGCTGAGAATCGTCCGCATCGGCCGAAGTGTCCGCATCCGCCCGGCGGCCCTCGAAGAGTTCATCGACGCCCGGGAGACACGGGCGAACCCGAGGAAGAAAGGAGCATCTTCGAAATGAAGGTGCCGCATTCAGCCAACCGGCATCAGTCTCGCAGGAATGAGATCGAGGTGGAAGAGGTGGCGGACTACATTGACCCCGACGACGAAATGGTGGCTTTCGTGGAAGAACTTCGCGCTGCCGCCTATGAACGCCGGGGGGCGCAACCGGAGGGACTGGAACCATGATGCCGGCACTCACCAAGAGTCCGGTGAAGTGCGACGTCTTCGCCATGGCCCGTGAAAAATACACGGTGCCGGATGCGTGGGTCATGCTCCGCCTTTCCGGTGAACCGAAGAGCACTTGTCGATCACCCTTTCGTGAGGACAAGTCTCCCAGCTTTTCTATCCACAGCGATGGGAAGGCATGGACCGATCACGCAACCGGTGAAGGCGGCGACGTCATCGAGTTCATCCGCCATGCCATCGTCGGAGACCACCGGGAGGTGAGGACCTGGCTCATGGAGAGAATCGGCATCGACTACATCGACCACGGCCCGGTGAGGCAATGCACGAGGCCCGCCACCACCCAGAAACCATCCAAGGCGATTGCATGGCCCGCCGAGATCCTCGAAGGCACAGAGGCGACGTGGGAGGCATTCGCCAAGCATCGAGGCATGACCTATCCGGCGACATGGTCGGCGGTGAAGGCCGGCATCCTCCGCTTTACTGTCATCGACGGCGTGAAGTGCTACATCATCACCGACGACGTGCGGCGTGCAGCGGAGATCCGGTGCATGGACGGGAAACCCTTCGGAACTGCCAAGGCCTATCCACTGCCCGGCGTGGACAAGCGATGGATGCCCGGTGCCGCCATGCTCCGCAGCGCCCCCCCTGAAACCTCCGTCCTCGTGATGGAAGGCGCAACCGACTTGCTAACGGCCATCGACCTTTACAGCCGATACCGGAGGAAAGCCGGCGGACGGCAATCATGGCAACCCATCACCCTCCTCGGTGCCGGGTGCAAGGTCATCGACGACGTGTGCGCGGACTGGATTCGAGGCCGCCACGTCCGCCTCGTGCCGGATGCCGACGATGCCGGCGACCGAATGCGCGACCACTGGACAGAAGTTTTCCGAAACCTCGGATGCCCGGTGGATCACGTGATCCTGCCACGGGGGACCGACCTCACCGACAACCGCGAATGCATCGAACCTACTCACCTTTTTTCCTTATGATCCTCTCCAATACATTACCACCTAACGAAACCACCGACGACGAAAACCACGAAGAGGACATCGACGTCCTCGGCCAGCCTCCGTTCCCTCTCTTATGCCTCCCCCCTGCCGCCCTATCCATGGCCGGCGAGATGGCACGGGTGACGACGTCGGGAAATGAACCACTCGCCGCCGCATCCGTACTTGGCATTCTATCCGCCGCCATGGGCGCGGGACTGGAGGTGCGGACCACCGGCGAGAGGAAGAGCAAGGCGAACTTGTTCATTCTGGCGATAGCGGAATCCGGCACCGGCAAGGGCGAGAATTTCCACATCGCCGCCTCACCGTTTTTTGAGGCCGAGGCCGAGGACGTCGGCGACTGGGAACGCAATGCGAAGCCGGAAC
>JAYWDF010000096.1:0-2559 GCA_043779985.1 Akkermansiaceae bacterium
TGGGAACTCCAACGCTTCGTCGTAGAGGCGCTGTTCGCGATCGTAAAAGGTCTCCGTCATGCGACTGATAGAGTATCAAACTTGTTGGCTGACTTCGCGATAGAGCCACGCCTTGGCGAATGCCCAATACCGTTCGACGCTGCGCTCGGTGACTCCGAGCTCCACTGCCACTTCTTGGTTCGACAGGTCGCCGAAAAACTTGAGGATGACGACGCGCGCGCGAAGGGGATCGACCTTTTCCAGCCGCTGGATCGCCTCATTGATGAGCAGAACCTGATCTTCTGGAGCAACCAGCTCGCCCTCCACGCTGGTCATGCCCACCCGCACGAAGTCGCCACCGCGCTTGATCCGTGACTTGCGCCGCGCGCGGTCCGTAAGGATCCTGCGCATGGTTCTCGCCGCAGTGGCAAGGAAATGGTGGTGATTTTCCCAGAGATCATTGCCGTAAAGGCGGATCCAAGCTTCGTGCACCAGTTCGGTCGCCTGGATCGTCTGGCCTGCGGATTCACGCGCCATTTGGGAGGCGGCAAGGCGGCGCAGTTCTTGGTAGAGCGGCGCTTGCAGCTCGTCCGAACGCATCTGTTCCTCAGACGGTGTCACAGTCGTGGGTAGGGGTTTGAACAGGAACGCGACATCCGTTCCGATGGTCCGAAGAAGCTATGATCGCGCCGCCCGATGTCAATGGGCAAACCGGACACGCCTGCAACCATCCGTTCAACGACTCCCCCCGATCAGCCGTCCTGCTGGCAAACCGACGCGCACGGACCATGCGTTCCATTCCGTCACCAGCTCCGCGACTTTCGCCGGATTTTCCGCAGCGAGGTCATGCGCTTCGCCGGGATCCGCGTCCATGTCGTAGAGGAGCTTTTGGTCGGCAGAGAAGCTTTGGTCGAAGGCGGTGAAGGTTTCGGTGACGAGTTTCCATCTTCCCTTGCGAACCATGCGGTTAGACTCGTGCTCGACGCACAACGCGCGGTCTGGTACCGGTTGGTGGTTGATCGCGGGTATCAGATCGATGCCCTCCAGCGGCAGCACGGGATGGTTTTTGAACGTGGTGGGATACCGCACGCCAGTGGCGCTGACAATTGTTCCCATGACATCGATTAGATGGGCCGGTGTCTCCACCCAGCTGTTTCTTGCGGTGATACCATGAGGCCATTGCACGATCAGTGGCGTGCGGATGCCACCTTCGTGGGTGAAGTGCTTGAAAAGTTTCAAAGGCGTGTTGCTGACGTGGGCCCAGCCGCCGCCGTAGTGGATGCCGTCGTTCTGGCCGGGCTGGCCCATTTTGGCAAGAGCCTCGCCGGTGAGCGGGCCATGGGTCGTTGTGCCCAAGGCACCGTTCTCCAGATTGGCTCCGTTGTCTGACATGAAGAAAATGAGTGTATTGTCGAGTTTTCCGAGCTGTTGGAGCCGTATCACCACCTTGCCCACGTTATCGTCGATTTTCCGCACCATCGCCGCATAGAGCGCCATCCGGCGGGTGAGATCGGCCCTGCGGTCGGCGTCCAGGGAGTCCCACGCGGGAAGCTGGACGACAGGTTCCGCCTGATGGGGACCGGTGCCGCCGAGCTCGGGGTAGGGGTAGCGGCGGTCGATCACGCCGAGGGCAAGCTGCCGGTCGTAACGCTCCCGGCGGATGAGGTCCCAACCCTTTGCATAAGTGGGCATGCCCGCATCCGCGAGCGCCGCAGGTGCTTGGATGGGGAAATGCGGCGAGCCGAAGGCCAGATACATTGCGAATGGCGCACCATCGCTCTTGGACGCGCTGTGATTGATGAAATCCACGGCGTAGTCGCCGATGGCGTCCGTTTGATAGAATGTTTTCCCGCTGCCCGAGTAGTCGCGAAATGCGATTTCATGATCCTTCGAGGTGAACGTGTAGGAAGCCTGATCCCACTGCCGGGCGCTGTGATCCTGGCCGTTGGCGAAGCGGAAAACCTATTGGAATCCACGGTTCTCTGGGAGTAGTTTGCCATTTCCCAAGTGCCACTTTCCTGCCATGTAGGTGCGGTAGCCGTTCAAGCCGAGCAACTCGGCGCAGGTGAGGTTGTTGTCGTCCCGTAAGTCGGGCAAGGGGTTGCCGGGCTCCATAGCGGCCTGGTGTGGGTAAAGTCCGGTGAGCAGCGAGCAGCGCGAGGGACTGCACCGCGCGGAGTTGTAAAATTGCCGGAAGCGCACGCCTCCGGCCGCCAAGGCATCGATGTTAGGCGTCGGGATTTCACTGCCGTAGCAGCCGAGGTCCGACCATCCGAGGTCATCGGCCAGGATGACGATGACATTCGGACGCTCAGTGGCTTGGGTGACTCCGGCTGAGGCGAAACCCACAAGTGCGAGAGAGGACAAGAAGACTGCGAGGCGATTCATGGGTTTCACTGAATGGAAGCGCTCTTTTTCGACAAAAGCCGATCACAAATGCAGAAAAAATTCGATTGGTAGCTCACGGATTGGGTATCGGCCCCAGGGCCCCTACACTAGGGAGAGACATTGTTCGAGGTAGGTTTCGTCTTGGGCGGCGCGGAGTTGTTTTTTCGGAAGGCTGCTGGGGCGCTTTCGCTT
>JAYWDF010000097.1:0-7495 GCA_043779985.1 Akkermansiaceae bacterium
TCGAAGTAGATCCGCGACGCCTCGCCGATGCCTTTGATCTGGCGGCCCCAGTTGATTTGGTTGATGTAGGCTTCAAGGATGTCGTCCTTTTCCAAAGTCGCTTCGAGGCGGAAAGCGATGGCGATTTCGAGCATTTTGCGATCCAGTTGGCGGACGACATTGCCGCGATCTTCGCCGCGCTTGAGCTGGAAGATATCGGAGGCGAGCTGCTGCGTGAGGGTGGAAGCGCCTTCTTTCTTGCCGCTGAGGTTCTTCAATACCGCCCGGGCGATTCCGATGAAATCGACGGCTCCATGGTGGTAAAACCGCTCGTCTTCGCGCGCGAGGATCGCTTTGCGGAAATTCTCAGAAACCTGGTGCAGCGGCACGATCGAGCGTTTTTCACCGTGGATTCTGCCGATTTCCTCGCCGAGACGGTCGTGGATGATCGAGCGCTCGGACATGGTGTGGATTTTCGAGAGATCGTATTTCTGGGCGCGCAGCCCGTAGACCACGGCGAAAAAGGCGAGGGCGTAAAGCCCGGCGACGACCGGGTAGCCGGCGATGCGGGCCAGCATTCTCAACGGCGAGCCCAGCGGGCGGGTGAGCAGGTTAAATAAGTGGAACGGCCAGAATAGTAGCAGCGAGAGAGCGCCCGGGCCGCGGGACGGGGCTTTCTCGGGAGATTCTTGGCGGCGGCGGTTGGCTTCGGGCGGGTTGCTTTTTGGCATCTTCGTGTCAACGATAAGCGATTCACCGCTGACGATCCATCCTTGTTTATCGGGATAGACGAAGTCGGCGGCCGGGAGCGTTTAGAATGATACAACCATGAAAGTGAAACTCCTTTTTCCGCTCGCTTGCCTGTGGCTGGTGCCCGGTGCCGGCCTTTTGTCCGCAAGTGAGCCTGTGCATGATTTGAAGGACCTGGCGAACTTGGAGTCCAAGGTCGAGTCGGTGTCGGCCAAGGTGATGCCCGCGACGGTGGCGCTTCTCTCGGAGAAAACCGGTTCCTCCGGATCCGGCGTGATCACCACCGCCGACGGCCTGATTTTGACCGCCGCCCACGTCGTCCAAGGCGCGGAGGAGCTGCAAGTCGTCTTCCCGGATGGCAAGCAAGTCCCCGGCAAAGTCCTCGGGGCGAATTACTCCAAAGACATCGCGATGGTGCAAATCGTCGGCAAGGGGCCATGGCCGTATGCCGCGATGGGCGCTTCCAAGTCGCTCGGCGCCGGTGACTGGGTGATCGCTCTCGGCCACTCCGCCGGATTCAATGCGGCCCGCACGCCGCCGGTGCGCTTCGGACGTGTGGTGTCGAAAGGCCCGGGAAATTTCCTGACCACCGACTGCACCCTGATCGGCGGTGACTCGGGTGGCCCGTTGTTTGACCTGAATGGAAAAATCGTCGGGATCAACTCGTCGATCGGCGTCTCTCTCACGAATAACAACCACGCCGGAATCGACGGTTTCAAGGAAGACTGGGATCGGATCCGCGCGGGTGAGGCTTGGGGGAGACTCTCGATGAATCCTTTTGCCAATCCGGAGATGCCGGTGCTCGGCATCATCATGGGCCGCCCGCGCGGCGTCCGCGGAGTGCCGGTGGAAGGGGTCGTTCCGAAGTCGCCGTCCGCCGCCGCTGGCGTGCGGGTGGGGGATGTGATCCAGGCACTCAACGGCAGTGAAGTCCGCGATGCGAACAAACTCCTGCAGGTCCTCGCCAAGCAACAACCCGGCAACACGGTGAAACTTGGCATCCTGCGCGACGGCAAGACACTGGATGTCGACGTCGTGTTAGCCCGGCGTGAAGCCCTTTTTGAAGAACGGTAAGTCAAACAACCATGAAACCAATTGTTTATCTAATCATTGCCCTCGCGACAACGCACGGATTGCACGCGCAGGATGATATTCCCTTGCTACTGCCGGAAGAACGCCAGGCGGTCGACGCGCAAGCAGAGGAATTCAGCCGCGCGATCTCGCCCGTTCTCAGCAATGCGGCGCTCTCCACCGTGCGAGTCTGGTCCGGCTCCCGGCGGCTTGCCTACGGGACCGTCGTCGGGGACGGAACACAGATCCTGACGAAGTGGAGTGAAATCGCCCGGGCGACCAACGAGCTGCGGGTGGATGCGGCCGGCGGCGAGAGTCGCGCGGTCAAGCTGGCCGGGGTTTACGAAGCAGAAGACCTAGTGCTGTTGAAAGTGATAGGCAACCCGCTGGTTCCGGTGAGCTGGTCGTTTGAGGCTCCCAAACTCGGGGCATTCATCGCCGCTTCCCAGCCCGACGGCAAGCTCGCCGCCTTCGGCGTGGTCAGCGTGTTGGAGCGGAATCTGCGCGATACCGATCTCGCCTACCTCGGCGTGATCGGGGAGCCGGGCTTCGTCGGGCAGGGGGTGAAAGTCCGGGAAGTCGCCGAAAGCTCAGGCGCGGCAGCGGCCGGCTTGCAAGCGGGCAATGTGATTTTAAAAGTCGGCGAGCGGACGATCTCCGGGCTGCTGGAGCTGAAGAACGCCCTCACCGGCGTGGCTCCCGGTGCGACGGTGTCCTTGCGGGTCGCGACGACGGAAGGCGAACGGGACGTGAATGTCTTGTTAGGAAATCGTCCCTCCCTGCCGCAGTTCACCGGCGACCGGCTTGAGCAAATGGAACGCATGGGCGGGCCGATCAGCCAGGTGCGCGACTCCTTCACCCATGCGATTCAGACCGACATGCGCCCCAAGCCGAATCAAATCGGTGGCCCGGTGGTGGATTTGAAAGGCCGGGTGCTGGGGATCACCATGGCGCGTGCGGACCGCACCCGTTCTTTTGTGATGCCTGCCACCGCGGTGGTGGAACTTCTGAAAAAAGAGGCGGCCAATCCCGCACTGGCGCAAGTCCGCAGCGAGGAGAAAGCGCCCGCGCTGCCCACCCGCGGCGGTGCCCCGCAGAACATGGGGCCCCGGGGGCGTGATATTCCTGCGCCCCGCAATGAAGAGCGGATGCGCCGGCATCTATCCGATATGCAGCGGCTGATGGACCACATGCAGCAGGAAATGGAAGGGCTGAATCAGCGCTAGGGGAGGACGTCCCGAGCCTGTCGCGGATCGCGGCTTGATCGCGGCGCGTTTTCCCGTCATGTCACCGCCATGCCCATCGTGCTCGCCTCCTCCTCACCCCGCCGCCATGAATTGTTAGCGGGGGCGGGGGTGATCTTCGAGGTGGTCGTCTCCCCGGCGGAGGAGATCCATGATCCGGCGATGAAGCCGGATGCCCTGTGCGAGTGGAATGCCACGTTGAAGGCTGCCGCAGTGGCGGCGCTGCGGCCGGATGCCACCGTCATCGGCTCCGATACGCTGGTGTTCATCGATGACATGCCGTTAGGCAAACCGGCGGATCTGGCGGAGGCTCGCGGGATGCTGCGGCGCCTGTCCGGCCGCACGCACCAAGTGTGCACCGGCGTCTGTGTGATCTACCCCGGCGGCGCGCAAAATGTATTTCATGACACCACCGAGGTGACCTTCCGGGCGCTGGATGACGCCGCGATCGAGGACTATTTTGCGCAGGTGAACCCGCTGGACAAGGCGGGCGCGTATGGCATCCAGGAATCCGGTGAGCGGATCATTGCCGGGATCTCCGGCAGCTTCGAGAACGTGATGGGGCTGCCGCTGGACAAGGTGATTGCGGCCCTGGGGTGAAATCGGGTTGCGGTGGCGGCGGGCATGGGTGAAGAATCGCGTATGCAGACACCGCACCGGTATCCGGTCATTTTCAACCCTTGCGCCCGCAGCCAAAAGGGCGGGCGGGTGCTGCGGTTTATCGAGAGTCATGCGGATCGGCTGGCGCTGCACCCGACGAATCATGCCGGGGAGGCGCGGGAGTTGGCCGCGCGCTTCGTGGCGGAGGGCGAGCCGGTGGTGATCGCCGCCGGTGGCGATGGCACCTTGAACGAGGTGGTCAACGGCCTGAAGGGGTCCAAGACCTTGCTCGGCGTGCTGCCCGCGGGAACCATGAATGTTTTTGCCCGGGAAATGGGGATCCCTTTTAACTCGTTGGAGAAAGCCTTGCTGGTGATCGAGCGTGGCTTCGTCCAGGAAGTGGACTTGTTCGAGGTGAACGGCGCGCCGTTTTTCCAAATGGCGGGCGTCGGCTTCGATGCCAAGGTCATCGAAGAAACCTCGTGGGAGTCCAAGAAAAGGTTGGGACCGCTGGCCTATTTGCTCGCGGCGGTGCGGGTGCTGGGGGATCGACCGCCGACGCTGGAAATCGTTTGTGCGGACGGCCGCCGGGAAGAAGGCGTTGCGGTGCTGGCAGGAAATGGCGCGCTCTACGGCGGGCAGTTCAAGTTTTTCCGCAATGCGAACAATCACGACTCCAAGCTGGACGTGCTTGTTTACAAAGAGGCGGGCTATCGGATCGTGCTGGATTCGCTGCGCGGGTTGGCCTTCGGCGGCATCGATTTGATGGCCTCGACGCGTGCCTTCCAGACCGAGTCCTTCACGGTGCGGGCGGCGAGCGATTTCCCGGTGCAAGTGGACGGGGAACTGATCGGACGTTTTTCCGAAGTTCGCTTTGTGGAATCGGCCAACCGGCTGCGGGTGCTTGCGCCGGAGGAAGCGCTCATCGGTGGGATCGCGAATACCGTGAAATCTTTTTTCCAATGGCCGCGCCCGGCGGTGGAGCTGCAAGTCCCACGCGAAGGATGAAGGTGGCCAAAAAAGGTTTTCTGCGGCGTTGGGCCCGGCGTTTCTGTCTCTTGCTGCTCGTGGGTGGTTTGGCGGCTGCCGGAGTGATCGCGTATGCGAATTTCACGGCGATCTGGGCCTCGCGCGGCCGCTTGTATACGGATGTGTCGGCATTGCCTGCGACCAAGGTGGGGCTGGTGTTCGGCACGACCGACCGGGTGAACGGGCGCGAAAACCTCTATTTCCGCTACCGGATCGACGCGGCGGTGCGCGTGTGGAAATCCGGCAAGCTGGAAACCTTGATCGTCTCAGGGGACAACCGGAGCCCGTTTTACAACGAGCCCGAGAAGATGAAACAGGCCCTCATCGAGCGCGGGATTCCGGGGGACCGGATCGTCAGCGACTTTGCGGGCCTGCGGACCCTGGATTCGGTGGTGCGGGCGAAGGAGATCTTCGGCGCGGATTCCATTGTGTTCATCAGCCAGCGCTTTCAAAACGAGCGGGCGATCTACCTAGCTCAAGCGAACGGGATCCAAGCTTACGCCTTCAATGCCCGCGATGTCGAAGCGCAGGCTGGAATGAAAACCAAGATCCGCGAGGTGGGGGCGCGGGTGAAAATGTGGCTCGATGTGAATTTTCTCAACACGCGGCCGACCCACCTGGGCGACAAGGTCGAGATGCCGGAATAGGGGTGCCCACTCTCCGGTCAAGCCCAGCACCGCCCCGGCGAACCTGCGCTCTCTTGTAACGCTTCCAAATACATTCCTGACCAACCCGAGCACTGTAGCGGGCACTCTTTACCGGGCTCTGCATCAGAAACTCGCTCAAACGACGCGGTTTGTTGCTTGCATTGTGATTCTGTCGAACCGTATTCTATCAGCGATGAATTATCGTGTCTTCCCTGCTTGCTCCATCCTTCTCTCGTTTTTTCTTGCCGCCGCTCCTCATCTCTGTGGTGCCGTGTCGGATGGCTTGGCAGCATCGGACCGTGTCGGCATCCGGAGAGCGTATGAGGCGGGGCGTTACGCCTTCCAACCGGTGGGTGGCGGATGGCAAGCGCGAAATCCCGGCCAGCAATGGCTGACGCGCTTCGATGGGCGCGGATTTGTCGCGGAACCTTCCGGCGGTATTTGGCAGTGGGGGCTAACCTTGCAGAGCTACGGCTTTCCAGGAGAGGAGCGCGCCATCGGCGGTGTGCCGTCGGTGCAGGCGGCGGGACAGCGGCTCACCTATGGGTGGGATGCGACAGTCCAAGAGTGGTTTGTTAATGATGCGCGCGGGTTGGAGCATGGTTTCACCCTGAGCGGGCGGCCGATGGAAGGTATTGATGCTTCGGCACCCTTGCAGTTGGATCTCGCCGTGCGCGGCTCGCTGGCAGCGAAGGTATGGGCGGACGGGCAGGGCGTGGAATTCTGCGATGCCACGGGAGAGGCTGTACTTCATTACGCCGGTCTGAAGGTATGGGATGCTGATGGCCGGGTGCTGGTCGCCCACTTTGCGCCAATGGTGGTTTCGGCCCCCCAAGCCTTGCGGTTACTGGTTGAGGAGAGGGGCGCGCGCTATCCACTGACCATCGATCCGATTGCCCAGCAGGCCTATCTCAAAGCCAGTAACACCGGGGCGAATGATTTTTTCGACTCGGTGGCGGTGTCTGGAGATACCGTGGTGGTCGGAGCACCCTTTGAGGACAGTAACGCTACCGGGGTGAATGGCACACAGACTGACAACAGCTCTATCAATTCCGGTGCGGCATACATCTTTACCCGAAGCGGCACAACGTGGACGCAGCAGGCCTATCTCAAAGCTAGTAACAGCGGGGCAGGTGTCGAGTTTGGTTTTTCGGTATCGGTCTCGGGAGACACAGTAGTCGTCGGGGCGTTTGCGGAGGCCAGCAAAGCTACTGGGGTGGGGGGCACTGAGACTGACAACAGCCTCGCCCAATCTGGGGCTGCCTATGTATTCATCCGGAGCGGGACGACGTGGACGCAGCAAGCTTATCTCAAAGCCAGCAACACTGGCACGAATGATCTGTTCGGGTATTCGGTGTCCGTCGCGGGCAACACGGTCCTGGTCGGGGCTTCCGGGGAAGGTAGCAACGCCACTGGAGTGGGAGGTGCCCAGACGGATAACAGCCTCGTCCAGCCTGGCGCGGCCTACGTTTTCAGCCGCACCGGCACCACATGGACGCAGCAGGCTTATCTCAAAGCTAGCAATACCGGGGCCAATGACCAGTTTGGTATTTCAGTGGCGGTGTCCGGAGAGACTGCTGTGATCGGGGCACCGGGTGAAGATAGTAACGCCACCGGGGTGGGCGGCACCCAGACCAATAACAGCGCCAGCGGCTCGGGAGCCAGCTACGTTTTTAGCCGAAGCGGCGCGACCTGGACGCAGCAGGCTTATCTGAAGGCCAGCAATACCGGTGGCAATGACCAGTTCGGCAGAGCGGTGGCGGTTTCGGGCGACAGCGTGATCGTTGGAGCTTACCAAGAGGACAGTAATGCCAGCGGGGTGGGTGGAAATCAGGCTGACAACAGTGCCAGCAACTCCGGCGCTGGCTACGTTTTCAGTCGCAGCGGGCCGACGTGGACGCAGCAGGCTTATCTCAAAGCCAGCAACGCCGGAGCGGAGGACCAGTTCGGCATCTCGGTGGCCATGTCGGGAGACACCGTAGTTATCGGGGCGGATTTTGAGGACAGTAACGCCAGCGGAGTGGGCGGCACGGAAATTGACAACAGCGCGGCCGATTCCGGCGCTGCCTACGTCTTCACCCGTGGCGGGACGGCGTGGGGGGAATTCTTCTTTCCGTTAAATTGTTAAAATCTCAGCGGGCTGGTTGATAGACATTTGATACGAGAACCTGATCT
>JAYWDF010000098.1:0-2549 GCA_043779985.1 Akkermansiaceae bacterium
TGCGGGCATTGATGGCGCACAAGGGCTATGAAGCGGACGCACGGCATTGGGCGGGGCGTGTTTCGAAGGAGTATCGAATGATTTTGCTAGAGGACGGGAAGGAAATCGTCACGGAGGTGGTGAACGGGGAGGGGCTTCGCGAAATCAAAGTGGTTCGCAAGGGCATGAAAAAGAGCCGGGCGGTTGAGGAGTTAGATCGCTTGCAGCGGAGTCGCGACGTGGCAATGGGGAAAATGCTCCGCTGCCGGATCCGCTATTTCACGGACGGTGCGGTGATCGGCAGCCGGAGTTTTGTGGATGAAGCGTTTGAAAATGTCAGGAACCGATTCGGGAAGCAACGCAAGGACGGGGCTCGGAAAATGCGGGGCAGCGGTGCGCCGGCGGCCGGTCTGCTATGGAGTTTCAGGGATCTGAAGAAGAATATTGGTTAGTCCATACGCATTTGAGCAGGCATCTAACTTTGCGCATGCCCATATCCAGACAAGGATGAATTGCGATGCGCCTACGTCCGATTTCATGACTGATGCCGGCATGGGCAAGCATCGCGGGACGCTCGATTCGGATCGCCCATTTGCACGATGCACCGCGACGGGCGCTTTTGCGCGCTCACGCTTGAGTCAACGTTCGCGTGGCGTTGAATTTGGCTGGCTTCCGGCTTGCGCAAATGGGATGAATTCACGACGGTATGGAAAGCTCATTCATGGTCCACACTCCCCTTCTCGCGTTTTTTTTCTGCTCTCTTGCGGTCTCATCCTCCGCCCTAGGGCTGAGTCTGCCGCTGGCTTTGCCCTCGACATCCGGCTACCAACTCGAAGAGGCGCTTCCAGGAATCGGCTTCAAACAGCCGCTCGCGATCGCTTCCGCTCCAGGCGAGACGGACCGCATTTTCGTCGTCGAGAAAGGCGGACGGATCCAAGTCGTCACCGGCTACCCACAAAAGCCAGTGATGGAGGTATTTCTGGATTTGCCTGAAGTCCTCGCCAAAAAGAACCAGGGTCGCCTCGGCACCGAAGGCGAGTGGGGCCTGCTCGGTCTGGCATTCCATCCACATTACCGGGAGAACGGGTTTCTTTTCGTCACTTACGATCTGAAGGTGAAGGAAGCTGGGAAAGACCTCGGCTTCAACCGCCTCTCGCGTTTCACGGTTTCCAAATCCAATCCTAACCAGGTCGACCCGGACAGCGAAATGCCGCTTCTCACCCAGCTCGACCCGGCTGCCTATCACAACGGCGGCGACATCCACTTCGGGCCGGACGGATACCTATACTACTCGATGGGCGACGGCGGAGGCCACTATGACGCCTACGACAACGCCCGCTACATCGACAAGGATTTCTTCGCTGCGATCTATCGACTCGATGTCGATCAACGGCCTACCAACCTCACACCCAATCCCCATTCGCAAAAGTCCACCACTTTTCCATCCGCCATCCACCCCGGCAGTTACAAGATCCCCGCCGACAACCCCTTCCTCCAGGCCAGCCAACACAATGGCAGACCGCTTGATCCGGCCAAGGTCCGGACCGAAGTCTACGCGTGCGGCTTCCGCAATCCCTGGCGGTTTTCATTCGATGCAAAAAGCGGCGACCTGCTTCTCGGCGTCGTCGGCGAGGATCGCTGGGAGCAGATCTATCTGGTAAAGCCCGGCACCAATGGCGGCTGGAGCTACTACGAAGGCAGTCACGACGGCCCGCGCCTCAAGGACCTGCCCGCCGGTCTCACGTTCAACCAGCCGGTTTACGAATACCCGCACGGCAATGACACCCTCTTCAGCGGTAACTCCATCACCGGCGGAGTCGTCTATCACGGCACGAACCTGCCCGAGCTCGACGGTGCTTATTTCTACGGCGACTACATCAGCCACTGCGTCTGGTGCCTACGGAAATCCGGCGATCAGTGGAAGCCCGAACTCCTCGCGCGTGGCGGCGCGGTGAGCGCCTTCGGGACCGATCCGGGAAATGGCGACATCCTCTTGGCGGATATTGATCGCGGAAAAATCCAGCGACTCACCCGTGCCAGGAAAAGCGAAACCCCGCCGCCCGCGAAATTATCAGAAACCGGAGCCTTTGCCAACATCTCCACCCTCGCTCCCGCAGCCGGAGTGATTCCTTACAACGTCAACCACCCCGGCTGGAACGGTGGTGCCCTCACGCGCCGCTGGTTCGCCTTGGCGGGGAAAGAAAAAGTCGGCTTCAATACTGACAAGAATTGGAATTTCCCAACCGGCACCGTCTGGATCCAGCAGCTCGATGATGCCGGAAAACGGCTGGAAACCCGCTTCCTAGTGAAAACCGAGACCGCCGTCTATGGCATCACCTACAAGTGGCGTGCCGACCAGTCCGATGCCGATCTCGTCCCTGAGCAAGGCATCCCCGCCGGCCCCACGGACCATGCACGTCCCACCCCGGGCCGGGCCGAGTGTCTGATGTGCCACACCGTCATCGCCGGTTACACGCTCGGCATGAATACCTCGCAGCTCAACGGTCCGTCTCCCGCCGATGCCACTGCCAACCAGATCAAGGCCCTGCTCGACGGAGGCCAGCTCGCGG
>JAYWDF010000099.1:0-7479 GCA_043779985.1 Akkermansiaceae bacterium
CGCTGCAACCGTCACGGCTATCACGAGGAATTAAAGCCCGTCTTCGTCCTCAATTTTTCGGAGGAATCACTACCTCAAGCACTAGCCGAAATCAAAATTGGCCAAGAAATCACGGAACGAGTCTTTCGTGAATACCGCGATGATCCAGAACGGTTTGACCACAGCCTGCTCTCCGAAGAGGCGATGACGCTTTTCTACGAATACTATTTTTACAACCGCGCAGAACTTATGACCTATAAGGTCAAAGCTCGCTCAAAACCAGATCATCAAAAAACCGAAGTTTCGCATGATACAAACCTGATCGATCTCCTAGGCACCAACGGCATTGCCTACAAAGAATGCTCAGAGCGAGGCTCAGACAAATCGCCGCTGACGCTCCCACTCCAGCAAGCCCACTCAACCGCCTCCGAGGCTTTCCGAGTCATTGACGCGCCCACTCAAGGCATCCTCGTTCCATATCAATACGACACACTGAATGGAAGCGAACTTATATCAAAACTCTCTGCCTGTTACGCAAACGAAAACATGCCACTTCCGGCAAAAATTAAATTACACAAGCAGGCACAAAAGTTCACCGTCAACGCCTTTCCCCACATCATTAAGAAACTCAGCGAATCCCGAGCCATATCGGAAATCCATCCCGGCGCCGGGATTTTTGAACTAGCCCCCGCTCATTACAGCGAAGACTACGGAATCACCCTCCATGCCCTCTCCGAAGCGAACTACATTTAAATTTAAAATCATGAACCAACAGATCCACAGCACACAAATTGAATACGAAGTGTGGGGAAGATACGCTCTTTTCACCGATCCCATTACTCGAGTCGGTGGTGAAAAGTGCAGCTATCACATCCCAACCTACGAAGCAATCAAGGGCATCACCGAGTCAATTTACTGGAAGCCTGTTTTTACATGGGTGGTTGATGAAATACGCGTCATGCGCCCGATCCACACCGAAGCGAAAAATATCAAACCTATAAATATTAGCGGAGGCAATACACTCGCCACCTACACCTATTTAGCCGATGTCCGCTACCAAGTCAGGGCGCACTTCGAGTGGAATCCATTACGCGATGATCTAAAGTCAGATCGTATCGCGCCGAAGCACCTCGAAATCGCCCAACGCATGATTCGCAAAGGCGGCCGCCGCGACATCTTTCTAGGCACCCGCGAATGCCAAGGCTACGTCGAACCCGCCACCTTCGGAGAAGGAGCAACCGAGCATCAACAGCATGGAGAACTCTCCTACGGCAACATGTTTCACGGATTTGATTACCCCGACAACACCGGACGGAACGAACTCGTCGCCCGCTTCTGGAGTGCGAAAATCGGAGCTGATAGCATCATCCATTTTCCTCGCGCCGATGACCAAACCCTCACCCGCCGCATCCTGCGCGAGATGAAACCAAATCCCCCCGCAAGTGTCGGCCTCAACGAACCCAACGAACAACTCTCATGAACTGGATCGAAGCACTTTACCACACCTACAACAACTGCGTGTCAGAAGTGGGAGCGACCAAGGAGGGTCAAGATGAATTGCTATTGCCCCTTTCCCACACCACGCAGAACGCGAATATTGAAGTAACATTGGATCATCAGGCCAATATTATTTCCGCAAAGGTTATACAAAAAAAACAGCAGAAGACTCTTGTTCCATGCACGGAGCAATCCGGCGGTCGAGCAGGATCAAAGCCAACCTCTCACCCTCTTTGCGATAAACTCCAATACGTGGCCGGAGATTTCATCGAATACGGCGGAATCGTCACATCAGGCTTCTCAGACGACCCATCGGAACCTCATCAGGAATACCTCTCTTTGCTTAATCGTTGGCTAGCAACCCATCCTCATCCCAAAGTCAAAATCATTCGCGATTACATCCTTAAGAAGCGTCTTGTCCGTGACCTAGTCTCCCACAAAATCATTCCAACCACTTTCTCGCCCACCGATCAGGACTGTTTCCTCAACGACTGGAAAAACAAAGAAATCGATCCACCGGAAATATTCGCATCCTTACCGGCTACTTCCACTCCACAAGATTCATTCATTCGCTGGCGGGTCGAAATACCCGGCGATCCCGTCCCGAACCTGTGTGAAGATCCAAGTGTATGGGTAAGCTGGAGTGAGCACTACAAGACTACCCAGGATATTTCAGGCCTTTGCTATGTGACCGGAAAAGAAGAACCACTTGCCATCCAGCACCCCGCAAAACTTAGGCACGCAGCAGACAAAGCCAAACTTATCTCATCCAACGACGGCAGCGGGTTTACCTTCCGTGGTAGATTCACTGATCCAAGCGGGATCGAAGCCGCTTCCGTCAGTTTCGATGTCACTCAGAAAGCGCACAATGCGCTTCGGTGGTTGATTTCAAAACAAGGGACACGATTGGGAGAACAGGCCATTGTCGCATGGTCGATCAATAATCAGGAGATTCCAAATCCCCTCGATTCAAGTCTGCAACTCGCCTCGGATAGCATCGAAGAGGAAGACGTCGACAAGTTGCTCGAACAAGAGCGTCAACATCGCTTGGCTACGGTTGAAGCAGTCAACACAGGCCAGAGCGTTTCCCTCGCACTGAAACAGAAGCTCCTCGGTTATAGAAAAGCCCTTGGCGATACCACCAAGATCCTAGTCATTTCACTCGATTCCGCCACGCCTGGCAGAATGGCACTCACCTACTTTCGCGAGCTTACCGCCAGTGAGTTTTTGGATCGCATCGAAAAATGGCATGATACCACAGCATGGCTTCTTTACCATAACAAGGGACGACGATTCTACGGCGCTCCATCTCCCTACGAAATCGCTCAAGCAGCCTACGGATCACGTCTCGACGACAAGCTCAAGTCCGCAACCTATCGCCGCTTACTTCCCTGCATCATTGAAGCCCGTCCTATCCCAGATGATCTGGTCACCTCCTGCATACAACGTGCCAGTGCCCGTATCAGCCTTGAAGAATGGGAATGGGAAAAAGCCCTTGGCATCGCCTGCGCACTTTATCGTAAACAACAAATTCAGAAGAATAACCAAACTAACCACACCATGTCATTAGACCCCGAACGAACCACACGTAGTTACCTTTATGGTCGCTTACTCGCCGTAGCAGATGTCCTCGAGCAGGCAGCTCTGAGTAAGGAAGAAAATCGTCCTACAAATGCTGCGCGTATGATGCAGCGATTCTCCACGCGCCCCTACGACACCTGGCCGACGCTTTACGAACGCCTTGATTCCTATCGCCGCAGACTTAAAGCAAATAAGCCAGGATTGCTTCATCGTTACGAAACAGAATTGGATGCGATCAAAAATCTTTTTCTGCCTTCCGATTTCACCTCGGATGCCAAACTGGATGGCGAATACCTCCTCGGCTACCACTGCCAGCGTTCCGCACTTTACACGAAAAAAGCTAACGAATCAGACCCAGAAGATACCGACACCGAATCAGCCGACGACTGAATCCAACAAATTCAGAACCTACAACCATTCAAATTATGAGCACCAAATACAAATACGACTTCGCAGTAATCATCTCCGTCAAGAACGCCAATCCGAACGGCGACCCACTCAACGGCAACCGCCCTCGCACCAACTATGACGACATCGGTGAAATTTCAGATGTCTGCCTCAAGCGCAAAATCCGCAATCGCTTGATGACTATGGAAAGTCCTGAAAACATCCTCGTCCAGTCCAACGACAACACCAACGACGAACATCAGTCCATCAAAGCCCGGATTGATGCCAGCAAGAATTTTGATCTTAAAGACCCGAAGAAGTTTAAAAAACAGGCATGTGAAAAATGGTTTGATGTTCGCGCATTTGGCCAGATTTTCCCATTCAAAGGCACCAAATCAGGCGAGGGTGTTTCCATTCCGGTTCGTGGTCCGGTTACCATCCACTCAGCCTACAGCTTGGAGCCTGTGAGCATTTCCAGCATCCAAATCACCAAAAGCACCAATCTTGAGGATAATAAAGCTGGCAAAAAAGGTTCTGACACCATGGGCATGAA
This sequence comes from Akkermansiaceae bacterium, assembly GCA_043779985.1. GTDB lineage: Bacteria > Verrucomicrobiota > Verrucomicrobiia > Verrucomicrobiales > Akkermansiaceae > Luteolibacter. Next base: position 3,998 of record JAYWDF010000099.1, read on the forward strand.
GCACCGCGTAGATTTCGGCATCTACACGTTCTTTGGTAGCATCAACTCCCAACTCGCCTCCGATCAAACTGGCACCGGCTTTAGCGACGATGATGCTAAAAAACTCAAACTCGCATTGTGCTCCATGTTCGAGAACGATGCATCCTCTGCCCGTCCAGATGGCAGTATGGAAGTTCTTAAAGTCATTTGGTGGGAACACTCCTGCCCTTCTGGCGACATTTCCTCAGCCAAAGTCCACGGCACTTTAAAAGGCAACGTGAGTGCAAAAAATGGAAGTATCACAGACGTGGGAGAACTCACCTTACTTTTCACCAAAGACGAAGGGAAAGGTGAACTGAAGCCAGAAATTATGGATGGCTTTTAAATTTCGGCCTAAACCAGTGCCTCTCGGCAACGGCATCACCCTCATCCGCCGGATCTGACACCGCCCATGCCCGCCCCCTACCAGCCTCCATCCACCATCACCCCTCGCCAACTCAGCTTGGTCGGGGAGATCTGCGAGCGGATCGGGCGTTGGGGCGGGCCGGATTTGTCGCTTTCACCGCAACTTCGGAAAGCAAACCGGATCCAGTCGATCCAGGCTTCCCTGGCGATCGAGAACAACAGCCTCGGTATTGATCAGGTCACGGCGATTTTGGAAGGCAAGCAGGTGCTGGGTTCGATGCGGGAAATCCAAGAGGTGCGGAACGCCATCGAATGTTACGACCACCTGCCGACATGGAACCCGGAATCGATGGAAGATTTTCTCGCCGCCCATGCACTGATAATGAAATCGCTGGCGGACCACGCCGGGATGTTTCGGCCGGGCGGAGTCGGCGTTTACCGGGGAGAGCAGCTCATCCACATGGCACCGCCGGCGGATCGGGTGGAACACCTGGTGGCGGACCTTTTCCAATGGCTGGCAACGACGGACCACCACCCGCTCATTGCCAGCTCGATCCTCCATTACGAAATCGAGTTCATCCATCCGTTTTCCGACGGAAACGGGCGTCTGGGCCGGCTGTGGCAATCGCTCTCCTTGTCGCGTTGGCATCCAAATCTGGCGTATCTGCCGGTCGAGAGCCTGGTCCGGGATCTTCAGGTGGAATACTATGAAGCGCTCGGTGCCGCCGACCGCCAGGCGGAAGCGACGCCGTTTGTCGAATTCATGCTCACCGTGATCCGGGAAACCTTGGAGGCCGCACCCATGAGCGATCAAGCAACCGACCAAGCAAGCGACCAAGTAAAATCCCTGCTGAAGGCCTTCGGCCGCGATGCTGAAATCACTTCGGACGAACTGCTCCGCCGCCTCGGTCTGCGCCACAAGCCGACGTTCCGGAAGAACCACCTGAATCCGGCGCTTGCCTCCGGCCTGATCGAAATGACCGAGCCGGATTCTCCCCGCAGCCCGACCCAACGCTACCGGCTTACCGCTGTGGGCAAGCGCATGATCACCTGAGTTTCATATCAATCCCATGGCCACTATCCCCGATCTTCCCCCCGCCATGATCTCCGCGATTCTGACCTTCGCCCGTGAGCAAGAGATCTGCACGGTGCATTACGTGGGCGATTCTCGAAGGAAAGCGCGGGAAACACTGATTTCCACGCATTCCACCGACCAATCGAGTGATCCGGTAACCGACCAGTAAAATCCCTTCTTCAAACCCGTGGCATTCAACCCTATTGACCCGATCCCCTCGCACAGCGACTGTGCCGCACAGTCATGAAAAACATCACCTTGAAAATCGACGATGAAACCTACCGCAAAGCCCGGATTCGCGCGGCTAGCGAAGGCACTTCCATCAGTGCGATGGTCCGGGAGTTTCTCGTTCGCGAGGTATCAACCGAAGAGGATCGGGAAACCCGCCGGATTGCTGCACTTGAGGAATTGTATCGGTTCGCCGAGGAGCGCGGACAGCCCAGAGCGGAGCCTTTGATACCGCTCACAAGAGAAGAAATTTATGCCGAACGCCTTCGTGGATAGCAACGTGCTGATTTATGCCGCTGACGAGGCGGTGGAATTCGACTGCGACCACTGCTACGGATTCTACAACAATCTTAAAAACCCCTATAAAAGCACCGAGGAATACACCCTCTTCGCCGACATCGGACAAGAAGCGAAAGAGGGCGACCCCGGCGTGTGCAGCACGGGCCTCATGGATGTATTCCAACCGAAGAAAAAACTCCTTTTTCACTTCGACTACGGGGACGACTGGCTCTTCAGCGTCACTTGCGTGAAAATCGAGGAGACGAAGAGTCAGTTCCGAAAGCCCAAGATCCTCGATCGCAAGGGCACCCCGCCGGAACAATACCCGGAATCCGATGACGACTGATCCGCACTCTCCCATGAACTTCGACCAAGGAGAACTCGATCTATCCGGCAACGGGAACGAAGATGGGCACCGGAAATGGCTGCGTGACTTGGATGAGAGGAAGCGCACCTTCGAGTTGCGCTACGGCGTGATCGTCGGGCGGCGGGTTCGGGTGCAGCTCATCGGGGAGACCTATCCGCTCGAAGGGATGATCCACGTGGTTTCGCAAAAGCCCGGGTTGCCTGCCTCTAAATTGCGGTTCGTCTTGGGGCAGCGCGAGTTCGGCCCGGCAGAAATCGAGAGCATCATCCGCCTCGAGGACTCTTAAAATCGCCCGATCTCATCTTGCGTCTTGTGTCTCCAAGTTTTGCGTCTATCCCATGTTTACCGAAGATCAACTCCTTCCGATTTCCGCGCTCCAGCATTGGTTGTATTGCCCGCGCCAGTGCGGGCTGATCCATCTGGAGCAGGTGTGGGCGGAAAACAAGTTCACGGCGGAGGGGCAGGTGCTGCATCAGAAGGCGCACGAAGGCGCGGACGAAAGCAAAGGCGGGGTGCGGATCACGCGGAGCCTTGCGGTGCGCTCGCTGGTGCTGGGGATTTCCGGGCAGTGCGACATCGTGGAGTTCCACCCTGCCTCCGGCGATTTGAGATCTGAGATTTCAGATTTGAGAGGAGACGCCTCTGAAGATTCCAAATTTGAAATTTCAAATCTCAAATGCACCGCTCGCGCGGTCCCGGTGGAATACAAACGCGGCAAGCCGAAGTCGCATCGCGCGGATGAAGTGCAGCTCTGCGCACAGGCGATGTGCCTGGAGGAAATGCTCGGGGTGACGATCACCAGCGGCTGCTTGTTTTACGGGGAAAACCGGCGGCGGACCGTGGTGGGATTCGACACATCGCTCCGGCAACTCGTTAGGGAGACCATCGTGGCTCTGCATGCGATGATTGATTCACGCGAGACGCCCATGGCGGAGTATCTAGCAAAACGCTGCGATGCGTGTTCGCTCATCGACCTCTGCCAACCCAAAGCCCTGCGCTTCAAGCGAGGCGCGGCGGCTTGGTTCTCCGCCGCTCTCAAATCTCAGATCTGAAATCCCTAAAGACATGACCTACCAACGTTTTGAAGATCTGCCGGTGTGGCAGGACGCCATCCGCCTCGCCGAGCGCTGCGAGGATTTCCTGATCGCC
>JAYWDF010000100.1:0-7464 GCA_043779985.1 Akkermansiaceae bacterium
GAAGCACGGCAAGGACTTGCCGAAGGTGGCATCCCCATCGGCAGTGTCCTGGTGCATCGCGGTAAGATCATCGGTCGAGGTCATAACCGCCGCGTCCAGAAGGGAAGCACCACGCTTCATGGTGAAATGGACGCCTTGGAAAACGCCGGCCGCCAGAGCGCCGCAGTGTATCGGGAGTGCGTCATCTACACCACACTCTCGCCCTGCCCGATGTGCAGCGGCGCGATCCTGCTGTATGGCATCCCCAAGGTGGTGATCGGCGAAAATCAAACATTTCTGGGTGATGAAGCCCACCTGAGTGCCCGAGGAGTGGAGTTGGAGGTCCTCAATGCGCCGGAATGTATTTCACTGATGACTCGATTCATTGAGGAAAAACCGGAGCTTTGGAACGAGGACATCGGCGAACCCTGACGATCTGATATCGACATCCCGAGCCTGCGCTTTCATGCTCGGAGCGCGTATGAATTCCCTTAAAGCCATTTCGACCATTTTGCTGGCCTCGGTGCTGACGGCCGCGGCAGATCCGCGCTTTGCCTTGGTGCGGATCAAGGATATTTACACCGCTCTTCCCGCAACGATCGCCCTTCAACAGCAAGTAAAGAAGGAGCACGACGACATCATGAAGGACCAGCGGGCAGAACAACTCCGCAAGATCATCGGCGAGTTGCAGGCGCTCCAGACCCAACTGGCTGACAAAACCACCCCGCTCGACGAGGCGACTAACCGCACCTTGGCGCGCAATTATGAAATCAAGCGCCAGGAGGCCCAGACGCTTCAGCAAGATTTCGAAACCTACAAGACCGAGCAGGAAAAACTGATCAATCGCAAGATGGTCGCCACCATGCGGGCGTCCCTTGACCGGATCGCAAAGACTTCTGGCAAAATCGCCAAGGAGCGCGGCTTTGACTCGGTGTTCGACAGCTCAGGCAATACGAATACCGGCGTGCCGTTCGTGCTATTCAGCAAGAATGCCCCGGACCTCACCGAAGACATCCAAGCCGCGCTGAAGGACAGCGAGCCGGTCTTGGTCGCTCCTGCTTCGAAAGCCGCCGCACCGGCGGGGAAGGCCAATTGATCCGCTAATTTCACCCCTCGCCATGGACCTATTTAATGCCGCACTTCAAAGCCCCTTCACGTGGGGATTACTTCTGGGCCTTCTGATTGCGGCCTTTCAGTGGAAAGCAGGTTTCACCGCCCGCCGCACCGTGGCCCGTGACCTGAAACGGGTGGAGGGCGAGCTCAAAAACCTGCAGAGCCATCTCAACACCCAGCTTAAAATCACCGCCGGCGGCAATGAGTCGCTGCAAGCCGAGCTTGAATCACTGCGCAAACAGAATGAAACGCTGCGGGTGAACCATGCGGCGCTCCAGCAAAAGCCCGGTCGTGCCGAACTGCGGCAGCTGCAGATCCAGGAGCTCGCAATCCGGATGATGCGTGAGCAAGCACCGGGTTTCGCCCCGGCGTGGGAGAAGGCGCTGCGCCAAGGCGAGGCAGACGTGGATGCGGCTGAGTCGGGCTTGCTCAAATTGGTCCGCCGGGTCATTCCGGGAATGGGCAACGTCTCACCGGCCCAGCCTACGCTGACCGTGACCGAGGAGACAACCGATCGCCTGTGATTCAGTCCAAGTAGGGATTGTTCAAAGCCTCATCACCAAGAGTCGTGCCCGGCCCGTGCCCTGGCAGAATGCGGGTTTCCCCAGGCAGCGTCATGAGGTGCCGGGAGATACCATCCAGTAGCTGTGTCGTGCTGCCACCGGGGAGGTCCGTCCGCCCGATCGATCCAGCGAAAAGCGTGTCGCCCGAGAAAACAACGCCGTGGTCTACCAGATGAAAGGTCACACTGTCAAGCGAGTGGCCCGGGATGTGGGCGAGGAAAATTTCAAGCCCGGCGATGTGCAGCGGTTCAGTCATCACGAAACGGCGGTCGATTTGATAGGGTGGCACCGAGATCGGCATCCCCCACCCGCGCGCGGCGGACTCCAGCGTGAGATCCGTGGAGTAGTCCTCGAAGGCGTGGAGTCGAGCACCGAGGGCTTTGAGCGCCGCGGCATCCATCACATGGTCGTAGTGTTGGTGCGTGAGCAGCACGTCATCCACGCGCACGCCGCGCTGGGAGATCCAGTCGGCGATACCCTCCGGCGCATCGATGAGAAGGTTGCCATCCGCGGTTTCGACGAGGTAGCCGTTAGTCTGGACCATGCCGCCGGTGTAGAGGGAGATTTTCATATGAGAAGATCAAGTAGGACTGACTCAACGAAAACGCCCCGTCCATAGTGAACGAGGCGTTGTCTGATCGGGAGCCGGGTGTTTTACAACTCAGGCCTTTCTGCCGCGGAGCGCGAAGCCGAGCATCAAAGCACCGAACACGAGCAGAACGGAGCCCCACTCGATGTTGATGTTATGCCCAAGGGACTTGGCGTAGATTTCACTGCCTTTGGTGATGACACCATAGCCGACCAAAATCAGGCCGAACAGGGTGAAAAGAATACCGATTGGCAGGCGTAGATCGAAGTTCATTGGATTGGATAGGGTTGCGGATTAACGGAAGATGATGTTGAGGATCAAGGCGACGAGCAGCACGATGCTGCCGACGACTGCGGGACGCTTCCAGAGCGGCTCGCCCACTTCCTTGATCTTGTCGGTGAGGGAGTAGACCAAGCCGACGAGTTCGCCATCCGTCTTGGTGCGCTTGGTGGCGAGGGAAACACCGATGGTGATCACGAAGCAGAAGGTCCAAGCGACGATAGCGAGCCAGAAATTCTGCGCCATGCTCGAGGTGAAGCCGAATTTGGCACCGAGCCAGCCACCTTGCACCCATGGGATGCCATTGCCGATTTCAGACAAAGGAACCGGGGCGCTGATACCGTGGAAAATCATGGCACAAATCGTTCCGGCCAGCAGACCGATAAAGGCGCCATGGCCGGTGGCACGTTTCCAGAACATTCCCAACAGGAAGGTGGCGAACACCGGCGCGTTGACGAAGCCGAAAACCAACTGCAGGAAGTCCATGATGTTGTTCACGTTTTTGGCGACATAGGCAAAACCAACTGAAATAATGATACCGGCGACGGTGGCGAACTTTGCCATCCACATGTAATGGGCGTCCGACTTGCCCTTTGCGATGTAGGACTGATAGATGTCGTAGGTCCAGACGGTGTTGAAGGCGGTGACGTTGCCGGCCATGCCGGACATGAATGAAGCCATCAACGCGGTGAGGGCGAGGCCCAGCATGCCGGTAGGCAGGTAATGGGCGATGAGCGAGGGAATGACGAGGTTGTAATCCGTGGCGCCGGTCACGCCAAGCGGGATGGTATAATTCGATCCAGCCTTGGCCATCAGACCGAGAGCGATCATGCCGGGCAGGATGACGATGATCGGGAAGAGCATTTTCGGAATCGCGCCGATGATCGGCGTGCGGCGCGCGTCGCCCATCGACTTGGCAGCCATGGCGCGCTGGACGACGAGGAAGTCCGTGCACCAGTAGCCGAAGGAAAGCACGAAGCCGAGACCGAAGACCATGCCGAACCACTCGACCCCCATCGGGTTCATGGTGGTCCCCATGTATTTCCACGAGTGAACGAACTCGGGGCCCTTGGTCGCGGTCAGTGACGTCACCAAGCCGTTCCAGCCACCCAGGTCATTGAGACCGATGATGACCAACGGCGCGAATCCGAGCACGATCAGGAAGAACTGAAGCACCTCCGTGTAGATCGCGGACGAAAGGCCGCCTTTGAGCACGTAGGCGAGGACAACCACGGAAGAAATGATCAGCGAGAGATTGTAATCCCACTTCAGCAACAGATGGAGCAGTGCCGCCAGGGCGTGCAACGAAGCCCCGGAGGAAGCAACCGTCATTACGGCGAAGGCAATTGCGTTCAAGCCGCGGGTCTTCTCGTCGAAGCGTAATTTCAAATACTCCGGCACCGAGCGCGCCCGGGAGCCATAGTAAAAGGGCATCATAAAGATCGCCAGGAAGATCATCGCCGGGATCGCCCCCACCCAGTAGAAGTGTGCAGTCATGATGCCATACTTGGCACCGGATGCGGCCATGCCGATCACTTCCTGCGCGCCGAGATTGGCGGAAAGGAAGGCCAGACCCGTCACCCAAACGGGAATCGACCTGCCAGAGGTGAGGAAGTCAGATGCCGACTTCACATATTTTTTCAGCACGAAGCCGATGCCGATAACAACGAGAATGTAGATTCCCAGAATGGCATAATCCACCGTGTGGAGGTCGATTTGCGGGGTTGTCGCGGTCGCCTGCGAGGCGCCGATGGCTCCAGAGGCCAGAATGGAAATGCAGTGAAGGTCGATCATGAAAAGTTCAATTAGTATTTCTTGGAGATTGAAATTACAGGCGGGCTAGAAGTCGCGGCAATTTACTCCGCTGAGAATTTGAAGGTCATCGAGTGCTTGTAGTTTTCACCAGGGCGAAGCACCGCGGATGGGAACGATGGATGGTTAGGAGCATCAGGGAATCCTTCGGTTTCCAACGCGAATGCCGTCCGGAATGCATAGGCCACGCCACCCTTGCCGATCGCTTTGCCATCGAGGAAGTTGCCACCGTAGAATTGGACGGCTGGCTGATTGGTGGAAATCTCCATCACCCGACCGGACTTCGGATCCTTCACGCGGGCGGCGAGGCGCACGCCATCACCCTTCTTAAGAACCCATGCATGGTCGTACCCGCCGCCGAATTTCAGGGCTTCGAAGTCGGCCTCGACGCGCTCACCGATCACCGTGGGCTTGGTGAAATCCATCGGCGTTCCAGCAACCGGATCGATCTTTCCTGTAGGAATCAAGCCGATGTTAGTCGGGAGATAGCTCTCGGCATTGAGCATGAGAACGTGATCGTTGATGGACGTGGTCGGATCACCGGAGAGGTTCCAGTAGGTGTGCTGGACGATGTTGAGGATTGTAGGCGCGTCGGTGGTGGCCTTGGCCTCCCACTTGAGTTCGTTGTCGTCGTTGAGCGAGTAGGTGACGTTGACCACTAGGTTTCCCGGATAGCCTTCTTCACCATCCTTGGAGGTGTAGGAAAACTCGACTGCGTTGTCGGCGGTGGCTTTGCCAGACCACAACACCTTGTCAAATCCCTTCAACCCGCCGTGAAGCGCGCACGGGATGTGTCCCGGATCGTTGTTGGTGGCGAGCGTGTATTCCTTGCCATCGAGGGTGAACTTGCCGTCCTTGATGCGGTTTCCGAAACGGCCGACCGTGGCGCCGAAATAGGAGGTATTGGTCAGCCAACCCGCCAAGGTGTCGTAACCGTGGGTGATATCAGCGGACTTTCCGGACTTGTCCGGAGCCGCCATGGACACCAAAATGGCACCATACTCGGTGACACGGGCGATGAGGCCGTTCTTGTTGGTAAGCGTGAAAATCTTCACTTTTTGCCCGTCGGGCATTGTGCCGAAATTTTCTTCCTTAATTGCAGATTCGATAGCCATTGCGGTGTTTGTTTGAAAGGCAAGCAGGCTGGCTGCAAGCGCCGAGATCAGCAGGTGGGTTTTGTTCATACGCGGATGGGTTTGGCTGATATTGCGGATGATGCCAAGCCCGAATTTCACCCCCAAATGGGGGGGTGACGAGCCACCTAACTTCTGATAAATCATCCTCCATGACGAATAACTCCCAGTGGGATACGATCTTGCTCGCGATCTTAGCCGATTTCGGCTGCCAAACAGGCACGATTCATGCGGCGGTGGGTGAGGAAAAAATCCTGACCCTTGTCTGCCAAATCGGCGTGCCGGTCAGCCTGATCGAGAAAATCGCGACGATTCCCTTCGGAAAAGGCATCGCCGGAGCCGCCGCCGAGCGTGCGGAAGCCGTCGAGCTTTGTAACCTGCAGCAAGATCTCGGCGGGGTCGCCAAGCCCGATGCCCGGCAAACGGGAGTCTCGGGATCACTCGCGGTTCCGATTTTTTCAGGAGCAACCCACAAGGTCATCGGCACCCTAGGGATTGGCAAATTCGCCCCCTACGAATTCACGCTGGCGGAAAAGCAGCGCCTCCGGGATTTCGCCAATGAGATCGCCATCCGTTTTGAGCATAAAGACTCCCGAGGTGATTGACCCCGCCGAGGATGTGATTAGACTCCAGCCATGACAACGGTGGAATCAGCAACGAAGATTCTCGATACCATGCTCGGGCACCTCGGGTTCACGGCTACGATCGAGCTCCAAGAGACTCCTGACGGGCCATGCCTTCAAATCCATTCCGGTCAGAGCGAGGCCATCATTGGGAACGAAGGAGACCGACTCGACGACCTCCAATACCTCGTCAACCGCATCGTCCGCAGACATTTTCCCAATGCCGAGCGGATCAAGGTGGACTGCGAACACTTCCGATCCATCCAGGAAGACCGATTGAAACTAGAAATCACCGGCATCGCCGAGCGCGTGAAAGCCACCGGGAAACCCTTCCAAGTCCGGCCGCTCAATGGCTACTATCGACGCTTGGTGCACAATATTCTCGTAGGTGACCCGCAAATCGTTTCCCATTCGCCTCCAGGTGACGACCGTCTCAAGCGAATCACAATTTCCGCGAAATCGTCATCTGGCTCGAAATCATGAAAAAATTCCTCTTCGACTGTGGGACCCGGGAAGCACCCGCGTCCTTCGGCTTTTTAGTGCTAAGAGTGCTTGTGGGACTGATGATGCTCATCGGCCACGGGATTCCGAAGATGATGAACTACGCGAGTCGTAAGGATTTCTTCTACGTGCCTGATTTTTTCCCGCTCAGCGCGCTGTCCCACCCGGTGAGCCTCACCTTGTGCATTGTCGCAGAAGTGCTTGGGGCCACGCTCATCATCATCGGACTGGCGACTCGCCCCGCCGCATTCGTCCTTGGATTCTCCATGGTGGTGGCGGCCTTTGGCGCACTGGGTGCCACGCCCTGGTTCGTGAGCACGCCGACTCTCATCGAGACCAAAGAACTCTCGATCATGTATTTGATCCCACTGATCGTGATCATTCTATCCGGTGCCGGTGGCTACTCGCTGGACGCCTTCATTTATCGGGAGAGCAAACGTCGTCGTTGGTGAAATCATGGAAACGCACCGTCTTGTCCTTCCCGGCGACCTGAACCACTACGGCTTCCTCTTCGGCGGCCGCCTACTCGCCTGGATTGACGAAGCCTCATGGATCGCCGCCAGCCTTGATTACCCGCATTGCCAATTCGTTACCGTGGCGATGGACACGGTGGAATTTCACCACAGCGTGCGCGATGGCACGATCCTGAGAATCTCCTGCGGGCTCGCGCGCGAGGGCAATACCAGCGCCACTTATGCCGTCACCGTGGTCGATGAAAGGGCCGGAGCCGCCGCGATTTTTTCAACCCAGGTGACCTTTGTCAGCGTCGATGACACCGGAAAAAAGCGCAGCATCCGTGGCTGAAGGCTATTCAACCACTCCAGCCATATTCCCCATTGAAATCTGAATCCTGTAACGTGTGGAAATCTTGA
>JAYWDF010000101.1:0-2539 GCA_043779985.1 Akkermansiaceae bacterium
GTTAGTGATAGATAGGTTAGTAATAGACAAATTAGTTAGAACTTTAGTTTTTGGTCGAGGATTTTACGGATGAACGGAGCACTCTCCTCAGTCACTTCCACGGCGCAGAGGATGGCGTCGTAGAAGGCGACTATCTCGGCAGGATTGGTTGCTCCGATATTGAAAGCAGCGGTCAGCTTTTCCGCAGCCGTCCACGGCAATGTCCTACGAATACTACCCATGAGAGTTAGGATGTCCGCGTTTACGTTCTGGCCGGTTTCCGCTCGCATGACGAGAAAGCTAACGGCTGTCTCGCGGGTTAGCGGGGCACTCTTGCTGAAGACCGCTAACATGTCAGCGAGCACGGCATTCAACTCTTCTGCCTTCAAGTCGTTGGAATTTTGTGCCGAGAGAATCCACGCCTGCGCCAGCCTAGGAATGGACGACATAGACCATACACGCGGCGCGGCGATAGCGGCCTTCACATCAGCCCGAACATCCTGCCCGAAATGCGCCCTCACGAAAATCCACTCGCTGAACGGGCCGGGAGTGTTATTGGCGAGTCTGAGCCGGTTGGCATAGTCGATAGCTTCGTCACCGCGTCCCGCAAAGTAGGCGTCAGAGCGAGCAATGTTCCACGCCTCGTGACTCTTGGCGTAATCATTGGAGGCCGTCTTCGACACCTTGGTGTTAAGCATCGTCACGGTGTGGTTGACCAGCTCGTTGTAATTCTGCTGCTCCGGGCTCAGGGTGGAACCGTTGTTGAACGGCGTCGAGGTCATGGCCTTGACCTGTTGGATGAGCGCATCCGTCTCGATCACCGAGGACGCGGGATTCTTCGTCAGGTCTTTGACCCGTTGCGTCATTTCAAGGACGGTTTGTGCCTGCATGTTTCCCGCGCAAAGGAGCGCGGCCATCAGTGTTGTTAGTATCGTTTTCATGATTGGATCAGTTTTTCGGTGGAGAGTTAGCGGACACGGCGGGCGCTGATAAAGCCAATGGCACTCAGCGTGGAAGTGGTGAACCCGGCTTGTGTCGTTAGGAAAACATTAGTGGGTGCGCTTATGTTCACTCTTACGGTTGGAGTCGTGAACGAGGACGGGACCGCGCTGGAAATCGCGGCTGCCGTCGCCGTGAAGGCGCCGACTGCGCCGAACGCGGTATTCGGCATGGTAATACCCTGCTTGGTGTAAGCGACGACGGTGTTGGCTGCCTTGGTGTAAGTTACCGTGCCTTCAACGTCCCAGTCACCCGCCGATAGACTTAGAGTGTGGACGGTCGTGATTGCGCCCGCGATCAAATTGATTTCAGACCCCGTCCCCTCGACATACTCACCGACGCGGTTCACATAGGCGACAGTTGCCAGCGACTCCGGGTTACTGGCATTGATGGTGGTTTGGGCTGTGGATGCGACAATGCTCCCGTCGCTGCCGATGGAAAGAACTACGGTAGCGCCATCGTCTCTCTTGAACTGAGCAATCGGTGAGGCTGAGCTATTAGCAGGGGAGCTAACAACGAGCACCGGGGTCGTCGGTGGATTGCCGTATGGGAAAGACACCGGATCGCGGGCGACGTATAGGGTGGCCGACGAGAACTGTTGCTTTTGAATGAACTTCCCCGCCGACGCTCCAGTTTCCGAAATTCCGAGGAATGCGATTCCCGCAGCTCCCGTGGTTCGGGTCATCAGACCGTGATTGGCGGGTGACGTTGCTAGAACAGACACCAGAGCGCGGGGCTGGAACCAGTTGTCGGCAATAGACGTCCCAAACAACACCGGACTCTGGCCGGTTTGCAGCGTGCCCTCGACCAACAAAGTGCGGCCAGCAGGCATCACCAGATCGCTGGTGAGGTGGTTGGTGTTCGGGTTCTTGGTGACGGCAGCTGTCTGGGCGAAGCCGCTGGTTGTGAGGCCGAGAAGAAGAGTGAGAATAAGTTTCATCGTATCAGAGAATTTGTTTCCAGAAGCGGGCGTTGGTGGTCGCGTGGTAATCGTTGGGCCGGATGATTCCCGGCGCAGCGGTGTCGCTGGTGCCGCTCTTGAGCTGGTAGAATGAAAGCGTGCCGTCGATGACGATACCGAGCACGCGGTCCAGCGGCAGCGCGGTGGAGGCGATGGCGGCGAGGGAGGCGGAGGCGGTTCCGGCAAGCGTGGTGATGGAAGGGTCGATCAGGATGCCGCCGGGGAGATTGGGTGCAGGCACTTTGCCTCCTGCATCGAGCGGTGCGTACCCATTCGGCTGCCCCTTGTTCGCCTTCATTTCGACGTTCTGCGCCAGCAGCCACTCTTCAGGATTTGGCAGTGTGAGAGGAGTTCCCTCTGTTCCTTTCCATAGATCGTTCTCCAAAGACATCGTGATGCCTTGAGATGTGATCGGGCCGACATTGGTTGTTGTGAATGAGAACTCAGCTAACAGATTAAGTGTCGTCGAGTTCCCCATGACAGACACAGCAGGACACAGACACAGCAGGACAGACCTTTAGACAGAGAATCTTCTGGCCATGCCCGTGCCGCTCGGCTAGGGCTTCGCTATGAGCAGGAAAGCACGTTGGCTGGCTGAGT
>JAYWDF010000102.1:0-2536 GCA_043779985.1 Akkermansiaceae bacterium
GGCCAGCTTCCCCTGCCAGGACCTCTCCCTCGCCGGCAAGATGGGCGGCCTCGCCGCCTCCCGCAGCGGCCTCTTCTGGGAATGGCTCCGCGTCCTCGACGAGATGCCCGTCAAACCCGCCGTCATCGCCCTCGAAAACGTCGTCGGCCTCCTTTCCGGCAATGGCGGCGGCGATTTCCGCCTCCTCTACCAGGCACTCCGCGACCGCTCCTACAAGGTCGGCCCCATGCTGCTGGACGCCCGCCTCTGGGTCCCCCAATCCCGCCCCCGCGTCTTCATCGTCGCCGTCCAGGATCATCTCGATACCACCGCCCTCGAAGACCACGGCCCCAACTGGCTCCACCCCGACCCCGTCCTCAAGGCCATCGCCCCGCTCGATGACATCGTCTTCTGGGCCATGCCTCGCCCCACGAAGCGCCCCAAAACCCTCACTGATCTCATCGATTGGGAAGCCCCCGTCTTCAACGAAGAACGTGCCGCCGCCCTGATCTCCCTCACCGCCGCCAAACACCGGGAACTCCTCGACAAACTCCCGGCCGATCGCCGCGCCGCTTTTCCCGGCTACCGCCGCACCCGCCAAGGCAAGCAAGTCCTCGAACTCCGTTTTGACGACCTCTCCGGCTGCCTCCGCACCGCCGAGGGCGGCAGCAGTTGCCAATTCCTCCTCCTCCACAACGCCGGAGAATGGAAAGCCCGCAAGATCACCTCACGCGAAGCCGCCCTCCTCATGGGAGCACCGCGGTCCTACAAGCTCTCCTCTTCCTACAACGAGTCCTACAACGCCATGGGCGACGCCGTCGTCGTCCCTGTCGTCAAGCATCTCGTCGATTACCTGCTCGTCCCTCTCTCCCAAGCCCATGCCAAACGAACTCCCAAAGCAGCTCCAAGAGTTCGCCTCATCGCATAAGTTTCTTGGCAGCAAGGGACCGCTTTGCGTCGCCCTCGTCATTACTCGCATGGCGGTAAAACAAGGTCTTCCCCTCGATGCTGGAAAACTGGTGACCGCCGCCCAAGGTCAGGTTCTCGGCTTGGGCAAGGGAGCGGTTCAGGCGATCCTCAAGGATTACGGAATTCCCAAGGTGCTCGCTGCAGAAGGCGGACGCACAAGCCGTGGCAGCATGGGAAACATGCAGGATTATGTCGCGTTCCTCAACAAGCAGAACACTCTTCCAGGCTTCGATATCAAAGTGGTTGAGAGCTGGTGGGTGGATCGGGTCCGCGATTTCTTCGAATCATCCCCCCTGAAACTGAAAGTTGATACCGGCTCAACCCTCAAAGCCTGCCTCGTCGGCATATTCGATGACGCCAAACGCCGCCAAAGCGAGAACCGTGGATCCACCGTTCTCGGAGCCGTCATGCAGCATCTAGTCGGAGCAAAACTCGAAATGCTCTATCCGGATCAAACGATTAAACACAGCGGCTACTCCGTGGCGGATTCCCCAACCCGACGCTCCGGCGACTTCGAGATCGGCGATTGCGTGATCCACGTCACCACCGCCCCGGCCAAGCTCCTCCTCCAGAAGTGTCTCGATAATCTCAACCGCGGCCTCCGCCCCCTCGTCATCTCCACAAATGCCGGCGCTGCCATGGCGGAAAACCTCGCCGACGAAGAAGGCATGATCAAACGGATTGAAGTCCTGGACATCACCCAGTTCCTCGTCTCCAACATGCTCGAATGGACGGCGTTTGATGGAAGCCGGAGACGCAACACCTTTGAAGAACTCGTCACCCGCTACAACGTCATCGTCGAAGCCTGCGAAACCGACCCGAGTCTCAAGATCGAAGTCGCATAGGAAGAAATGGCGCACCCCCTCAGCTCGTAAAACTAGCAACCTATGGCAGGCGAAAAAAACGGGAAAGACTGTGCAACCTCCTTTGCTGTTCTTTTCTTTACTGTGTGGCTAATTGGTCCCGAATCTTATACCACAAAGTATCCCTTTCCCTCTTTCCCATTTCGGGGCCATCGTTGCCATCTTCGCCACCATTGTGGTCGTTGTGTTCATTATTCTCCGAAGCTGCGGGTGCCGCAAGCCGCCCAAAAGACTCTACCGTTACTTTGATTTTCAATACGGATTTCAAGCCTTGGAAACGACATCGTTCAAGGTTGGCTTTTCATCGGAGATGAATGACGTTTTTGAGTCTTTGAGGGTCAGTCCTCGCTAACAAGCATTCAGCTTTTTCCGCATATAGATCACGTGCGCCATTCATACTTCATCGCCTAAGAGTATGGGGAAAACGGATCAACCGGAGGATTTCAATCCAATCACTTTTGGTGCCCCTTCACTACTAAAGGACAGGCCTTTTGCCGTGGTGGAAGAGGCGTTTTGTCGTCGAAGTTCGAATATCAGATCGGCACCATGATCGAGATCCCGCGCGGCGCTCTAACCGCCGACGAGATCGCCGAAGGCGCCGAGTTCTTCAGCTTCGGCACCAACGATCTCACCCAGACCGCGCTCGGCATCAGCCGTGACGACATGGGCTCGTTCCTCCTGCCTTACGTCGAGAACGACGTCTTCGCGAAAAATCCGTTTGCCAC
>JAYWDF010000103.1:0-2533 GCA_043779985.1 Akkermansiaceae bacterium
ATTCGCGAGTTGGGGGTCCGGCACTTGGTCCACTTCCCCGTCCCAAGCACCGATCTCGATGCGCGAGATCTGCACGGGAGAGTTATTCTGCGAGACAAAGTGAATTCCCCGCCCGTTCCCATTGCGCACAACATCCGGATCCGTCCACACGTCGATAATTTGTCCATCCACGAAAACGCAGAACTTACCGGACTTCAGACTGGCACGGATTTCAATGCGGGCCTTCTCATTTTCCTGAAGCGCCATCGCGTTGGGGGTGTGCCCCAGGAACTTCTGGGTCTTGCAACTGCGAAGGTAGATGGACCGTTGCTGGAAAGTCATTTCAAACCCGCTTGCCGGGCGATCACTGGCCAGATCGTCTGAGAAAAACACCAACTTCAGTCCGAAGGAACCGCGCCATCCGGCATCAAAAGCAATGCTGCACTCGTCGGGAAGATCCACATTCCTCGCGATGCTCCCCGCCGCGACCGAACGGAAGCCGGAGTTCTGATAGGTCCATGCAGGCTTGTCACCAGACTGTTTCCAGCCATCCAGGCCGCTGGGTCCGGTATAGATGAAATCCGGACGCTCCGAGATCCGGATGTCCGCAATCATCAAGCGGTTGAATTTCATGCGACCTGCGAACCACGTGTCCAGCTCCACCGCCGTGTCGGTCACCGATGCCAACTGCCCGCGGATCAAGTCGCCGTTGGTTAAGGTGATCGACGCCTCATGCTTCGCAGCATTCCCCGGATGGACCGCTAACAGGGATAGATCGAGAACGTTCTTGAGTAGAAACGAGGCAGGCTTTTCCAAACTCGGAGACCTCCAGCCTAGGCGCTCGGTCGAGAGCGACTCGATCGTCCCCGGGAGTTGATCACCGTTAGAAAACCGCACCGTCGATGGGACGTCGTCTGCGGCGCAGGCGAGCGCCGCCCAAGCCAGAAAGAAGGCGGATATGATTGAAAATTTCATTCTTCTGCTTTCACTTCAAGTTTGGAATCCAAGCGTTCCATCGCCGAAACACCCGTGCGACTGATTTTCAACGGGCCAAGAAGCGGATGTTGCGCGGTCACGCTGTCCGCTGAGAACACGCACGAAGTCACCTGCAGCACGCCGTCGCCGCGAAGGCGCAAGGCGAACGGAATGGCGGGGGCCGGTTCCGGATCTTGCGCCGGTTTGGCAAAAAACACCGTCGACACATCCGTCTCCGCGAGCTCCAACGGCGATTCCTGAAAATCACTCTTGAACGAGAAAACCGCGCCTTCCGGTCCTTTATGAATTCCGATCAAATGGCCTCCCCAGCGATCCTCATCACGGCTGATCAGACTGTCGGTCTTGGCATCCCCCCGCTCTTCGGAGCGATGGCGCACTCCCGCGTCGTCGAGTTCAAGGATCTCAATCCCTTGGATTTCCTGAGTGGGTCCGGCAGGAGCGTTGTTGGTGAGAGCCACCCCATTGCCTGTGGGCGCATCGGCCACCGGATCCACCACGGCGGCTTCGGGCTCGCCATTGAGAAACAGTTGAAGCCTTGAAATCTTGCGGTCCACGCGGATCTCCACCTCGAGCTGGTTGTTGGGAAATTGATCCGGAGTCCGTGGCAACAGCATCACCGTGCGGAAGTGGCTTCCCTTGCTCGACTCACGCTTGATCTCCAGACCGGCCCCGTTGAATTGCATGTAATAGCGATCTACCAAATCAAGCTTCGGAGTCAGTGGGTCCGCGAAATAGATCTGAAAGACCGGATTGACTTGCCATTTCAAGGTGAACTTGAACGTGAAGCGCAACGGCGCATCGAAGCTTTTCGAGCCATACGCCGGCCCGTTGGCCGTGAGCGCATTGTTCGCGAACTTCCAGCTTTTCGAGGTCTCTCCGTTGTGGGTCCATTCCTCGGAATTCTTGGGACCGCTGTAGATGACCTTTTGTTTGTGGACACCGAGTTGCATCGATTTCAACACTCCCCGGGGAATCTTCAAGTGCCCGGCATCTGCCGTTAGCACATGGAGCCATTGATCATCCAGGCTCTCAATGGTGACGGGCAGCCGGTCGCCATTGCTCAGCTCGATCATGGCCCCCGGAAGAGGCGAAGTGTCGGCAGCCGGGCTGAAGTCCACCTTGCCGACTGCCCCCGCCTTAAGCAACAACGGCTCGGGTGATAGAGCGGACGCCAGCTCGAGCACCCCCGCCGGGTTGATCGAACGCACCGTCCCGGTCAGACGCGCGTCATTCGCCATGGTAAGATCGTCCGCGCGAAGCGTGCTGAGAATGCATCCCGCCGCTGCGACTCCTTGCCAGAGATATAAGTTAGAACTCCGCATCCCAGTCATCGATAATATTGTTGGAAGATTGAAAATCGAGCATGACGGCGGATTCCAGTTTGAGATTCATTTCGCCACAGACCGGGTTGAGGATCCGAATCGAGGATGCGTCCCCGGAAAGCGGGAGTCCGGAAATCTGCCCGAGCGGACTGAGCCTTACCGTCATGGATTGCGAGGCCGGATCCGTCGCCTTGACCAAGCGGTTGCGCGCGAAACGAATCTCCGCGATGTCGTCG
>JAYWDF010000104.1:0-2526 GCA_043779985.1 Akkermansiaceae bacterium
ATAACGGATTTCACAGGCTTTTCAAGCATGATCTTGTCCCCTTCATCCCTGACTTGCAGACCTAGAGTCAGCAGACCTAGAGTCAGCAGATCGGCAATCGCTTTGCGGTATTTCCCAGCCTTGGAAGCATCGCCCCGCGCCTCGGCGTCGGCGAGCCCGCGATTGAGCATGATGCGGCGGGTATCGGCGGCGGCGTTCCTCGCCACTTCGCCGATGTCCCTCGGCTTCGGTCTGGCTTCGATCTCGGCGATGAGCTTGGCTTTGATGGCGGGGTCGATGTTGCGGACGGATGCCCAGGTGTCGTCATAAATCTTTTTTTCCTCCGGCGTTTGGTCCGGGAGCTTCAGCCCGTGCCTGATCGCCTCCGCCTTGGACACATCCTCTTGAGTCACGCCGGAGTTGAAGCCATACGGGCCCCACGGTAAGCCGAAGCCACCGATTTCGCGGGCGTTGTGGAACTCCGCCCATCGCGGATCTGTTTTCAGCAATACCTCGCCGAGGTTGCGCTGATGGCGCGGGCGGGGTTCCTTGACGCCTCGATCCCGGATCAGGCGGGCGGCCGGGAAGGCTTTGAGCACGGCTGGCGTCATCCCCTGCTTCCACTGTCCGAATCCATACGCCTGGCGAACGTTGGTGTCGAATATCAGGCGGAGGCGGGCGAGGCTGCGGATGTCAGTGATGTCTTTCTGATCGACGTCTTTGAATTCGTGATGCTTCGCCATGCCCTCGGTGATCATGAAATCCCGCAGGCGCTTTACGAAATGCTCACGACCAGCCACCTTAAGCGCGGTCACCACGGTTCCATCAGGCTGCACGATGGTTTCACGGACCTTGGCCATGTAGTCGAAGATCAACCCTTGCGAGCGGTCGAGAAACCGGGCGTTTTCGACCTTGGCGGAAAAGAACGCCTTGGTTTGGAAATCCGGTTCTTGATCCTGCCACATGGCAGCATCCCAGTCGGCTGGAAGCTGCTCTTTCTCTAGCAGGAAGCGGATTGCCTCAATGAACGGCATTGGTTCGGTGATCATGATTTCAACTTGTCATTCAGAGAATCGAGATACTGATCCACAAAGGCTGTGGCGATGTCGTCTTCTGGTGGAACGGCATTTGGCCATGGTCCCATGGTAACGCTCGTAACGAGCGCGTAAACCGCGCGAATGGTGCCTTTTCCTGTCGATTCCATGAGCGCCTTCCCGCTTTTGGATTTGAACAACCGATTCCCAGTATTTTGTTGGTAGACGGAAGCATAAAGCCCCTTGGCCTCCTGAATGAGTGGAATAGTTAGGAATTTCGCCCGTTTCGGCGTGATGGTGCCGCCGGTGACCTTGAAGGCGAAGTGGTCGGCATTGTTAGCGATGATCGCGCCTCCGCTGTCCGCCGATTGGAAATACCAACCCCGCGCCACATCCGCCCCGAATGAACTTCCGTCGTTTGGGCCGGGACCGAGGTAGCGCGGCCCTTTCCACCCCCCCGCCTGATCGAACTCTCGGTGATAGGCAATCGCCGCGATCACCGCGGCGCGTCCGCCCTGCTCGTTCAACTCCGCCGCTTGCGGACCGGTAAGCGCGGCGATGATCTCCCGCAACATCGGGCTGGCACTATCGGAGACGTTGACCTTGATCGTGATCATTCGATGTCCAATAGGTCGAGGGTTTTCCCGGCGAACTCATGGGTGCAATCATCGAGAAAAATAGATTGCCCGTCTGTGATCCAAGTGTGGCAACGTGTGGTGTCAGTCCACGTGAGCACGCTCGGCTTTATCGTCGGCTTTTCGGTATCGCCGTTCCATGTCCAGACTGGGCCTTCATGGTCGCGGCGCGATCCCTTCAGGATGACTGGCAGGAAACGGTTTTCATGCGGTCCAAGCAGACGAATCCAGATGTGCGTTGCCTCTGATGGTTCACAGAACGCTTTGCTCCCATCGGGAAGCAGTTTCATAGGTTGCGCTTTCATGGGTCACTGGTGATTCGTTATGTTTGCCCGGATGAATAGTAGTCCGAAAAATATCAATGCACTGCCATACCAGAAAGCGCGCATGTCGATCGCGAGGAAGCCGATGCAGACCATCACGATTCCGAGAGCGAGAGTGCTTGTTGGTTCGTCACTCATAGCGGCTCACGCTTCCGGCAAGGGCGGCGCTTCCGATCGCGCTCGAAAAGGCATCTTCCAGCGCCTGAGTGTCCATCAGGTCGAAGATCTCCGGAAGCTGGCTTTGCGCCTTCTCCAGCGCGGCAAGGAAGTCTTCATCGGTCACCTGCTTGGACATGGCCAGCGCGGCGAGGCGGTCGAAGAACGGGCGCACGGGTGAAAGCCACTCGCGGGAGACTCCCGTCAGACCTTCGAGCACGGCGGTGGACAGCTGATCCACCGTGAGAGGTCCGGACGCATCCGCAGCCGCAACCGTGGTGCTAGGCATCCGGTGTGCCATCATGAGCACGCGGGCGATGGGCGCCATCAACCGCACAACCTCGATGTCCTTATCGTCTTCGGCAGACGCCATCCATTGGTGATGTCCATCGACGACCC